>DLVP01000064.1 GCA_003445125.1 Oscillospiraceae bacterium
GATTTCGGGCGGAAGAATCCCGTGAAAGCCCGTACCGTACACGGCGTCCACCACCGTTTCGCTTTCTCCGATCAGACGGTAGGCGGTTTTGGGATCCGAAGCAAAATCAATCATCGGAATTTCGCCGTTATTGGCGCGGTTGTACATCACCGTGGCTTCGGCGTTTTTCGGTTCTCCTGCGGTCAGAATCACCTGACAGCGAATCCCGTTTTCATAAAGCTTGCGTGCCACCACAAAGCCGTCGCCGCCGTTATTGCCGTTTCCGCACAGCACGGTGACAGGCTCCTGCAGCGTATAATGCTTGCGCATCACGGCAAACGCCGCACTGCCCGCATTTTCCATCAGCCGCAAAAAGCTGAGTCCCTGACGGTCGCTGTTTTCCTCGACTTTTTTCATTTCTCCCGCTGTCAACATCCGCTGCTTCATTCTCAACGCCTCCGATCTTCTCTTTTCAGTTTTCAGTATAGCACATTTCAAGCCCGAATAACAGCGAAAAAACACGCCGAACGAAATTTTCGGCGTGTTTTTTCGGTTATCCCACGATTTCCAATCGGGCAAAATTGCTCATCAGTTTTTTGGTACCTGCGGTGTCAAACGCAATCTCCAACAGGCTGTCGTTGCCCATCGGGGTGGCGTTGAGGATAATTCCCGTACCGAAGGTTTTATGACGCACGGTTTGTCCGACCGTGTAATGCGCCGATGCCGTCGGGCGTTTCATGCCGCCGACGCCGAACTGCTGTGCCGCTCGTGTCGGCGCGCCGCTCGATTTTGCCGACGGACGGGAAATCTGTGTCGGCGATACGATCCGCGCGGCATCTTCGCAATCCAGCAGAGATTCGGGAATTTCGCGCAGAAACTGCGACGGGCGGTTACGCTGGGTCGTACCGTACAGCATACGGGTCTGTGCATTGGTGATATACAGCTTTTTCTTGGCGCGTGTGATTGCCACATACGCCAAACGCCGTTCCTCTTCCATTTCCGCCGCGTTGAACATCGACTGCATTCCCGGAAACAGGTTGTCCTCCATGCCGTCGATGAACACATACGGAAATTCCAGCCCTTTGGCGGAATGTATCGTCATCAGCGTCACACAGTCAGTGTCGGGGTCGTAGTTGTCCATATCGGTGAACAGCGACACTTCCTCCAAAAATCCCGAAAGAGACGGCTCGTCGTTCTCCTCGCAGTATTTCTTGATATTCGTCATCAACTCGTCCACGTTTTCCAGTCGAGCAGCACCTTCTTCGCCCTGAGCTTTCAGATAGGTGCGGTATGTACTCTTGTTCAGCACCGCTTCCAGCAGGTCGTACAGCGGCATAGTGTCCGCCCGATCCATCAGCTCCTGCAGCATCCGGCAGAAATCTTCCAGCACATTTCCGCGGCGGCTGAGATCGGCATAGTCCTTTGCGTGACTCATGACTTCAAAAAGGCTGAGATTCAGCCCGTCGGCAATACGCTGCGCCGCTTCCACCGTCGTGTCGCCGATGCCGCGCTTGGGCTCGTTGATGATCCGTTTCAGGCGCACATCGTCCGCCGGATTGTTGATGATCTGCAAATACGCCAGCACATCCTTGATTTCCTTCCGTTCATAAAAGCGGTGACCGCCGATGATACGGTACGGAATGGAGGTGCGGACAAAATATTTTTCCAGGTTGTTGGAAAGCGCGTTCATGCGGTACAGCACGGCATGATCCGAAAATTTCGCGCCCTTCGCCACATCGTCCAGAATCGTCTGCCCGATGAACATGGCTTCTCCCTGTTCGTCCTGCGCATGGTACCAGTACACCTTGTCCCCCGCCGCATTGTCCGTCCAGAGTGTCTTGCCCTTTCGCTCGGTATTATGGGCAATCACGCTGTTTGCCGCGTCCAGAATATTCTGAGTACTGCGGTAGTTCTGCTCCAGGCGAATGACCTTGGTATCCTCAAACTGCTCCTCAAAATTCAGAATATTCTCAATATTCGCTCCGCGGAATTTATAAATACTCTGATCGTCGTCTCCGACCACGCAGATGTTCTTATACTGGCGGCTGAGCATCTCCACCAGCGTGAACTGTGCGTGGTTGGTGTCCTGATACTCGTCCACCATGATATAGCGGAAACGGTTCTGATAATACGACAGCACTTCCGGATTTTCCCGGAAAAGCCGCACGGTCAGCCCGATAATATCGTCGAAATCCAGCGCCGTATTGGAGCGCAGGGTTTTCTGATATTCGGCATACACCCGTGCAATCATTCGGCGGCGATAGTCGTTTCCCGCTTCTTCCAGCGCCTGTTCGGGGGATTTCAGCTCGTCCTTCATGCGGCTGATGGCTCCCGCCACGCTTTTCGGCGTGAACATTTTGTCGTCTGCCTGAAGATTTTTCAGCGCTTCTTTCACCACGCGCTGGCTGTCATCGGAATCATAAATTCCGAATTTCCGATCGTACCCGATTTTGTCGATATCCCGCCGCAGAATCCGCACGCAGGCGGAATGAAACGTGCTTGCCTGAATATCGTTGGCGTCCTCGCCGAGCATGGCAACCAGACGGTCCTTCAGCTCGCCTGCCGCTTTGTTGGTGAACGTGATTGCCAGGATATTCCACGGACGCACCGGATGAAACGCGCACAGATTCACCAGCCGCGCCTCGTCGCTTGCCCGACCCGCCGCAAAGCCTTCCAGAAATTGCAGATCATCCCCGGTGATGCCTTCGGGCATTGCCGTACTCTGATACCCGTTACCGAATTTGATCATATTGGCAATGCGGTTGACCACCACCGTGGTTTTTCCGCTGCCCGCGCCCGCCAGAATCAGCAGCGGTCCGTTGATCTGAAACACCGCTTCCCGCTGTTTTTCATTCATGCGCGCAAAAACTTTTTCCAGCGCGCGTTTTTTCAGTTCGATAAATTTTTGATACTCTACGCTCATACTCTCTCCGTTTCAATGCCCACACCGCTTGATGGCAAGCAAAAAATCTTCGCAATTTTCAATTTGTTCGGCTGCCGCTTTTTCCGGCACAATGTTACCCCGCACACGGTCAAGCAGCGGCTTTTCAATCCGTGCGCCGCAGATACCGTGCTCAATGGCATAATTCACCGTCGCGCGAAACAGCCCGTCACCGA
>DLVP01000149.1 GCA_003445125.1 Oscillospiraceae bacterium
CACTCCACAAGGTATCCGACACCGAATTTGGTGGTGATAAAATCCGACAGTCCCGCGGCATCCAACTTTTTTCTCAGTCGGTTGACGTTGACCGTCAGGGTGTTTTCGTCAATGAAAACATCGGTTTCCCACAATCGTTCCATCAGCTTTTCGCGGCTGACCACTTTGCCGCGGTTTTCCATCAGGCACAGCAGAATCCGATATTCGTTGCGGGAGAGCGGGAGCTTTTTTCCGTCGAAGGAAAGGGAATTGTCGCCGGTGTTGAGTACGGCGCCGCGGTGTTCCAATACGGGGGCGGCAGCCGCAAAGTCGTAGCTTCGGCGAAGCAGTGCCTGAATTTTTGCCGTCAGCACCGCAAAATCAAACGGTTTTGCTACAAAATCGTCGGCACCCATGTTCATCGCCATCACCATGTTCAGGTTGTCCGAAGCGGAGGAGAGAAAAAGAATCGGCACTTTGGAAATGCGGCGAATCTGCTCGCACCAGTGATAACCGTCAAAAAACGGCAGAGAAATGTCCATCAGCACCAGATGCGGTGCAAAAGCGGCAAATTCTCCCGTCACGTCGCCGAAATTTTCCACACACCGCGCGTCCATGCCCCAAGCCTGTCCCTGATTTTTCAAGGCTTCGGCAATGCCTGTGTCGTCTTCCACAATCAGTAATCGGTACATTTTTCTCCCTCCCGTTTCCTTTATCATAGCACAGAAACCGACGAAAGGCAAGAAAGAGGTTTTTAAGATTTGTCAAAGGCGGTTGACGTTTTTGAAAAAATGGTATAAAATAAAAGTATCTGTCTGAAGAAAGAGGCGTTTTCCGTATGAATCCGATCAAACTTTCTCCGTCCATTCTGGCGGCGGACTTTTCCCGTTTGGGAGAGGAAATGAACACAATTCGGGATGCCGGTTGTGAAATGGCGCATATCGATGTGATGGACGGGCTTTTTGTTCCCAATATCAGCATCGGCGTGCCGGTGGTGAAATCGCTGCGCCGCGTGTCGGATTTGTGCTTTGACGTGCATCTGATGATCGAAAATCCGCTTGCCTATGTGCAGGCGTTTGCCGAAGCGGGCGCGGATATTCTGACGTTTCATTATGAAAGCAAAAGTGACCCGGAAAAGGTTGTGGAAGCGATTCACCGCGCAGGGAAAAAAGCGGGCGTTGCCATCAAACCGAAAACCGATGTGCGGGTGCTTGACGGTCTGCTGGATCAGATCGATATGGCGCTGGTGNNGGTTCGGTGGACAGAGTTTTATGGCGGATATGTGCCCGAAGATTCGCTATTTGCGCGAAAAATGCCCCGATCTTCGGATCGAAGTGGACGGCGGCATTGACGGAAAAACCGCCGCCGCGGTGCGCGAGGCGGGTGCGGACGTGCTGGTAGCGGGAACATATTTCTTTAAAGCGTCCGACCGTAAAACAGCGGCGACACTGCTCCGCGGCTAAAAACAGCGGTTGATGACTGCGACGGCATTTTCCGGGATCATTCGCTTGCCGTGTTCCTCCAGAAACGCACGATCTTCGTCGGTGATCCGCTTTGCACAGGATTCTCCCAAAAGGTGAACGACGGCGGGCGAGGGCGACCGAAGCGAGAGAAACCACCGTCCGCCGCAGGAGAAAAGAATGCTTTGCGGAAAATCGTCGGGAGAAAGTCTGCCGCAGAAATCGCGGAGCTTTTCCGATGACAGAAACATGAATATATCGCAATCCGATGAACCATCGGAGGAAAAGAAAATCTCACAGCTCCCGTCCGCGGTCTGACTTACCTGAACCGTCAGTCGGTTTTGAAAATCAAACCCTGTTTTTTCGTGCGCGATCTGCAGAAGCTCCCGCAAAAATCGGTGAGTGCCCGCGTCGGTGCGGCTGAGTCGGTCGTAGGAAATGTCAAGACTGTTGAGATCGCGCGGATGAAGCGTGATTTTCAGCGTGCTTTTGTTTATTTGTTCAATCAGCATAAACCCCCTCCCGGCGCAGTGTATGCGCTGTATGAGAAAAATGTGAAGGATGAGCCCGATGAGTTTGTTTGATAAAGGTATTTATCTGGAACAGCATAAAGAGCCGGCGTTTTCGCATGATCTGCTTTTGGCGGAAGGGATTTCCTTTCCGAAGTTTTCCGCCGAAAAGTTTCTTGCCATGCCGAACGACTATCTGTATAAGGTAATGGAGTTTTCCAAAATTCGCGACGAATTTTCCGGAATGACCCTTCTGGAGCTTGCCAATGCGGCGATTCGTCAGCGAGTACATACATTAGTGATCAATGCGGCGGATGACGATCCGTACACCTCGTCCTCTGTGGTGCCGTTGCTGCGTCATGAGGATTATGCCTTGCTTGGCGCCCGACTTTTCGCCCGTGTGGTGCGTGCAAAGGAATTGTCGATTGCCGTGAACAGCGAGATCGACACCGACGGTACCATGTACCGCTATCCCGATGAAATCGACGGCGTGGAAGTGAAAAAAATCCGCAAGCGATATCCGATTGCTTCCCGTGTCGGCGAGTGTTATCAGGAAAAAACGGCGGTGGTCGGCGTGGGGGCGCTGATCAATTTTGCCAAGACTATTATTGACGGGGAGACCTCAAGAATATGCTTTGTCACCGTAGCGGGCGATTGCGTGGCGCGTCCGGTGAATGTCGCGGTGCTTTCGGGAACGCCGATCCGTGAACTGTTTGCCATGGCGGGCGGGGGCAAACCGCCGCAAAAGATGATTCTGGGAGCCATGATGACGGGACGGGCAGTGGAAAGCGATGAAATCGGTGTGGAAGTGACCACAAAGTCGCTGATTGCACTGAGTCATTATACGGTAAAAACGGGTTTGAACTGCATCGGCTGCGGCAGATGCGTGCGTGTCTGCCCGAAGCATATTTCGCCGTACTATCTGTATAAATGCAGTAAGCGCGGGATTGACGCACCGACGCTGTTCAAGCTGGCGGAGCAGTGCGATTTGTGCGGATGTTGTTCGTATGTCTGCCCCGGTACCTGCAATCCTACGCATTATATTAAATTATATAAGAAAAAAGTACAGGCGTCAGCCGCGAAGGAGGAATAGTCGTCATGCCCAACGGATATGAGTATAAAACAAACCGTGCACCGTTTCTGCGCAGCGGCGACACCACCCGCGTGATTATGCTGGATGTGTGCGTGGCACTGGCATTTCCGGCGGCGTTTGCCTGCTATTGTTACGGTCTCGGCGTGCTGTACCGCCTGCTTTTTTCCGCAGCTGTCTGCTATCTGGCGGATGTGCTCTGCACGGTGCTGGCAGGAAGAAAAGCGGGAATCGGAGATTTTTCGCCGATGGTGACGCGATTTATCCTGACGATGATGCTTCCGGCAACCATCAGCTATACGGTACTGACCGTCGGGTGTCTGTTTGCCATTTTAGTTGCCAAACAGCCGTTCGGCGGCATCGGGAACAATATTTTCAATCCTGCGGCGGCAGGCATGGCATTTGTAACGGTAATATGGTCGGATAAACTGTTCTGGTATCCGATGCCCTTCGGCGTTGAAGGCATGGCGCGCAACCTGTCCTATGTGCTGAAATTCGGCGGCGTGCCGTCAGTGTCGATGTCGGATATTCTGGTCGGAAACTACTGCGCACCCATCGGCACCGCAAATTTGCTGATTCTGATCGGCTGTTTTCTGTTTCTTGCACTGCAAAGAACCGTCAGCGGACGGATTACTTTAAGCTACCTTCTCACCGTGGCGGTGATCAGCTGCCTTTTCCCGCGTGTGAACTGCACGGCGTGGGAATCGGTGGTGTATGAAATGACCTCCGGCTATCTGTTTTTTGCGGCGGTCTTTATGGTGACCGACCCCGTAACCGCCCCGAAGCACGACCTGTCCAAGATTCTGTACGGTGTCACCGCAGGCGTGCTGACCATGGTTTTCCGCCATGTGGGCGGCTATGAGCAGACCGTGTGCTTTGCGCTGCTTCTGACCAATGCGCTGTCGCACTCGTTCGATCGGTTGACGCTGTATTTTATGGCAAGGAGGCTGAAATCGTGAGAGGAAGACGATGGGTAAGGGGATTGGTCAGCTTCCTGTGGGTGAAAAACCCGATTCTGATCAGCGGCTTGTCAATGGTCACTGCGGTAATGGCGACCAAAAGCGCGTGGGATGCTTTGTGTATTTCCGTCGCGTTGGGAATCATGCTGATTCCGACGGTTGTCGTCGCCTTTGTCACCCCGGCAAAATTGCGCATGGAAATGCGTTTTATTCTGTATACCGTGGTCGCTTCTCTGAGCTATCTGCCCGCATTTGCGGCGGTGCGCGCCATGAATGCTTCCGCGACTGCGACGTTGGGAATATATCTTCCGCTTCTGGCAGTGAATGAATTGATCGTACTGCGTGCGGATCGGTTTGTAACCAAAAAATCCGTGGCGATGACGGTATTGGATACCGCGGGCTGCCTGGTGAGCTTTACGTTGTCGATGCTGCTGATTGCCATTCTTCGGGAAATGTTCGGAAGCGGAACCGTGTTCGGACATCCGGTGCTGTCACACACGCTTCCCGTGCTGCTGCTCCCGTTTTCGGGATTCATCATTGTCGGATTTATGGCAGCCGGGCTGCGCAGGGTGCAGATGCTGACACTGCGCGCCATGCGGCAAAGCCGTCTGAAACGCAGAAAACGCGCCGAACGGGCGGAAAAGCAGGAATAAGGAGGGAAACACGATGAATGTGCTGATTCAGATGATTCTTCTGATGATGACCGCAGCGGTGACGGAAAATATTGTGTTCACCCGTGCCATCGGTGTGGCGCTTCCGCAGCGGCGGCCGCCGGAGATTCTCAAAGCGGGATTGTTGGTGGCGTTGATCGTGACGCCCGCCGGTGTTTTTACCGCCATGCTGTCGCCGGTATTGACCCCCTTATTGCGGGGGATGTACGAACCGCTGGTGATGTCCGGATTGATGATTGTATGGTACTTTTTGGTCTTTTTCCTACTGACATTGTGGGGAATGTACCGAAAAAAATCGGTCGCACCGTTGTGCCGTACCCTGGCACTGGCGACCTTTAACAGCGCGGTGCTGGCGGTGCTGTTGATTGTTGCCCGCCGTTCACTTTCCGTGACCGATGCGTTGGCATACGGTCTCGGAAGTGCCATCGGTTTTACGGGAGCCACGCTGCTTATTCGACGGCAAAAAAATCAGGCGCAGATTCTGCGTGTGCCGAAGGCGTTTCGCGGACTTCCCGTGACTTTGATTTATATCGGAATTCTTTCGCTTGCGCTGTACGGATTGATCGGACATCAGAGTGTGGCATAAAAAGGGGTTGGTGAGTTGAAGGTAAAACGTTACAGCAATCTTTCGCGGCGCGGACCTTCCGTGTGGAAAATTGTGGTCGGAATCATTGCAGTGGCACTGCTCGTCTTTATAGGATTTTCGCTTGCTGAGCCGATTGCCAAACTTTTTTCCGGTGCCTACCGACATCCGGCGGAAAGCTCGCAGGCGTCCGAAGATGCGTCAAAAACTTTGTCTGAGGTTGTATCCGACAATACCGGGGCGACGTCGAGCAGTCCGGAAATCCTTCCCGAAACGGAGGGCTTTTCGGTGACGGTGCCGGTGGAGGTGCTGAAAACCAAAGCGTCGGAGTTTTTTGAGAGTGCAAAAGCACGGGGCGTCAACGACGTGATTGTGGAACTGAAGGATAAAAACGGACTTCTTCACTATCAAAGTGCGCTTGCGTCCGCGATGAAAGCCAAAGCCGTGGCGGAGGATGCGCTGGATTTGGCTTCGCTGGTCAAAGAATGTCACGATCGCGGGATGACGCTGACGGTGAAAATCCATTGCTTTATGGATCATACGGCGACTGCGCTGAAGGGAGCCGCCGTGCGTTACCGTACAGCGGACGGAGCTTTGTGGCTGGACGATTATAAAGACCGCGGCGGTAAGTCGTGGTTGAATCCGTATTCACAGGAAGCGAAAACTTACCTGACCGATATCGTGCATGAACTGACGGAACAGGGGGCGGATCGCGTGATTCTGGCGTCGGTGCGTTTCCCCGGAGGGTATCAGCAGGATGCTTACTACGGTGAAAACACGCAATCACGCACGGAATGTCTGAAATCGTTTGTGGCACAGGCAAAAGAATCCACCGCACGCGAAGTGTGGCTGGAGGTCGGCGTCTGGCACTATGCTGCAAAAAGCCCCGAAGTGTTCGGAGACAATGCGCTGCTGTTCGGCGCCGACGGCATTTTTGCCAATTTGGTGGCGGAAGATTTCGGAAAATCCTACACGGTCGGTGACCGAACCGTGAACGCTCCCTCGGAGCATCCGACGGAGCTGATCGATGCGGTGATGGAAACGCTGAAAACAATGAATACCGAAAAAATAAAGATTATTCCGTCTTTGCAGGGGTATTCGTATACGCCTGCTCAGATTAAGAAACAAATCGAAGAAACGAAAAAATACGGTGCAGAGCATTGGGCATTGAAGCTGACGGGCGAAACGGTGCCCGAGATCGGATGAGAAAAATGGACACTTTTGAAAAAACGGTTTCACAGGATTATAAATATCGCGGACGGATCATCAATTTGCGCCTGGACAAAGCACAGCTTCCGGGAGGAATTCTCGCGGGACCGGAAGTGGTGGAGCATCCGGGCGGGGTCGGCGTGGCGGCACTGGATGAGAACGACTGCTTGCTGATGGTGCGTCAGTTCCGCTATCCCTACGGCAGAGAACTTTTGGAAATCCCTGCGGGAAAGCGGGAAGCGGGGGAAGACCCGCTGACGTGCGGGAAAAGAGAGCTCCAGGAAGAAACGGGCGTGATCGCGGAAGAATATAAGGAACTCGGAAAGGTTTATCCTTCTCCCGGGTATCTCAATGAGGTCATTACTCTGTATTTTGCCCAAAGACTCACCAAAACCGAACAGCATCTGGACGAAAACGAGTTTCTGAATGTGGAGCGTATTCCGTTTTCCGAGGTGCTGGCGATGGTGCTCCGCGGTGAAATTGAGGACGCAAAAACACAGATTGCCGTGCTGAAACTGGCACAAATGCGCCATGATCGTTAAAAAAGACGGCGGCGATCTGTTGATCGGCGGGATCGGCACGTTTTCGTTGGAAAGAACGCTGAATTGCGGACAGTGTTTTTCCTTTTCTCCGACGGAGGACGGCAGCTTTTGCGGTGTAGTGCGGGAAAAGGTCTGCCACGTGCGGCAGGAAGGGGAGCTTCTGCGCTTTTTCGACACTGAGGAAGAAGCCGCGCAGATTTGGATTTCGTATTTTGATTTAGACACCGATTATGAAACAATTTGCCGACGGATCTGTACCGATGAGACGATGCAACGGGCGGTAGAATCCTGTGCGGGAATCCGTATTCTGCGGCAGGAGCCGTGGGAAGCCCTGTGCTCGTTCATTCTCAGCCAGAATAACCACATTCCCCGTATCCGCGGCATTGTCGGACGGCTGCGTGAAATGTTCGGAAAACCGCTCGGAAACGGACAGTACGCCTTTCCTGCGCCCGAAGTGCTTGCCTCGTGTACGCCAGAAGAACTTGCCCCGCTGCGCAGCGGATTTCGCGCGAAATATCTGTGCGATGCGGCAAAAAAGGTCGCCGGCGGACAGCTGGACTTTTCCCGTATTGCATTGGCGGAACATTCGGCAGCACGGGAAGAATTGATGACGGTGTACGGCGTGGGGAAAAAAGTGGCAGAATGTACGCTGCTTTACGGCTTTCATCGGTTGGAATCCTTTCCGGAGGATGTGTGGATCCGCCGCGCGATGCAGTCGCTGTATCCCGAGGGAATTCCCGAAGCCTGGACACCGTATGAAGGCGTTGCCCAACAGTTTTTGTTTGACTATGTCCGAAAAACCCGTGATTTTTCTTTGCACCCTGTCATACGATAATGACGGGGTGTTTTTTATGAAAAGAATTTCGGCAAAATTGGCGATGATCGTTTGCAGTACGCTGGTCATTGCGGCAGTGGTACTGTCGGTGCTTGTCCCGCTGATCATGAAAGCGGCAACGGTGGCAGCTCCCGGAAAACTCTATCCGATCTATCGGGTGGATACCGCGGAGAAGAAAGTGGCGCTTGGTATCAATTGTGCATGGGAAGATACGGATACCGACGCTTTTTTGAAAATTTTGAAGAAAAAAAACGTGCGTGCCACGTTTTTTGTAGTGGGAGAGTTTGCCGCGCGATGTGAGAACGCCGTGGTGCGTATTCATGCGGCGGGACACGAGATCGGCAACCATTCGGACACGCATCCCGATATGGCAAAGCTGTCGGCGGATGCCATGAAAAAGGAAATTGAATCGGCAGGACGGAAGATTGAAAAAATTACCGGGGAAAAGCCTACCCTCTTTCGCGCTCCGTCCGGCTCGTATACTTCGGAATTGGTGAAAACTGCGCAGGATCTCGGATACCATTGTGTGCAGTGGGATGCGGATACCGTGGACTGGAAAGGACTTTCGGCGTCGGATATGACCGATCGGGTGATGAAAAATCTGCAAAACGGCTCGATTGTGCTGCTGCATCTGGGAGCGGCGCATACCCTGGAGGCTCTGCCGCAATTGATCGACCGTATTCGGGAAGCAGGTTATGAGATCGTGCCGGTGTCCGAACTGATCTATACCGAAAATTATTATGTGGACCGCCAGGGTGTCCAACATTCGCGCATAACCGATTGAAAAAACGCCCATGCTGTAACCGACGGAGGTGCGGCATGGAAGAAATATTTTATCGTGCGATTGAGGCGATTGCCCACATATTGGAAGCCTTCGGAGTAGTGATTATTGCCGTTGCAGCGGTTCAGAGCTTCGTCGGTGTGTTTCTGAAAAAAGCGGAGGTGCGCCTGTCTTTTGCACAAAGCATGGCGACGGCGCTGGAATTTAAACTGGCGGGAGAAATCCTGCGCACGGTGGTGGTGCGGCGATGGGAAGAAATCGCGCTGGTGGGCGCGATTATTCTCCTGCGCGCGGCGCTGACGGTGCTGATTCATTGGGAAATAAAGAATGAACTAAATGCACGGCAAAACGGGGAGGTTTTTGTCGAAAACACCGAAAAGAAAACATCCTCTTGACAGAAAGGCGGGGATGGTGTAACATAGAAACAATAACCTTTGATCAGGAGGATACGAATGGCTTTTGTTTATGAAGAACCTTCCCGCACATTTGGAGAATATTTGCTGATTCCCGGTTACTCTTCGGCTGACTGCATTCCCGCGAATGTGGATCTGAAAACGCCGGTCGTGAAATTCAAAAAAGGGGAAACGTCCCCGATCGTGATGAACATTCCGCTGGTTTCCGCGATCATGCAGGCGGTTTCCGACGATCGCATGGCAATTGCGCTCGCCAAAGAGGGCGGAATTTCGTTTATCTACGGTTCGCAGAGCATTGTGGACGAGGCGGCAATGGTTGCCCGTGTCAAGAATTATAAAGCGGGCTTTGTAACCAGCGATTCCAATATCCGTCCCAATCAGACGATGGCGGATGTCCTGCGCCTGAAAGAAAAAACAGGACATTCCACGGTTGCCGTGACAGAGGACGGCACCCCCAACGGTAAACTGCTCGGCATTGTCACAAGCAGAGATTACCGCGTGTCCCGTATGTCTCCGGATACGAAGGTCTGCGACTTTATGACCAAGCGTGAGAAACTGATCTGTGCAAAGGACAGTACCACACTGAAGGAAGCAAACGACATCATTTGGGAGCATAAGCTCAATTCACTTCCGATTGTGGATGCCGACGATCATCTGAAATATATGGTGTTCCGCAAGGACTACGACAGCCATAAAGAGAACACCCATGAGCTTTTGGACAGCGAAAAACGGTATGTGGTCGGCGCAGGTATCAATACCCGCGACTATGAGCAGCGGATTCCCGCTTTGGTGGAAGCCGGTGCGGACGTGCT
>DLVP01000102.1 GCA_003445125.1 Oscillospiraceae bacterium
CTGAAGGATGCCGTGTGCAGCCCGGGAGGCACGACCATTGCGGGCGTGCAGGCGCTGGAAAATGCGGCATTTCGTGCGGCGGCAATTCAAGCGGTGTCCGACGCGTTTGAAAAAACGAAAAAACTTCAGAAATAAATTCAAGCGCCCGACAGACCACGGTCTGTCGGGCGCTTGCCTGCTTTCAACGGAAGGGCAGTGCTTGAAGAATGTTTTTTCGGTGCGATTCCCGATTGATTCCGTATTTGACATCAAAAAACCGCGGATTTCCGCGGTTTTTTGATGTCATGAGTGGGGTTCTACTTGAAAAAACGGGGGAGTTATGGTATACTATAAGAATCATCCTGACAGATTGGGGGGCGGAAAGATGAAAAAATGGGTGCTGAAAAAAGAAGACCGAAAAAACGCGGAAGAACTTGTCCGTAAATACGGCTTGAATCCGCTGCTTGCCGCTGTTCTTTCCGCGCGCGGTTTTTTTGACGAGGAGTCGCTGAAGGCGTTTTTTTCTCTGGAACCTGCCCTGTCCGATCCGTATCTGATCCGCGATATGGATAAAGCCGTCGAACGCATCCGCCGTGCCGTGGAAGAAGGCGAGCGAATCTGCGTGTACGGCGATTATGACGCCGACGGCGTGACCTCCACTTCGATTCTGTATCGGTACCTGACCGCCGTGGGTGCGGATGTAGGGTATTATATTCCCGAACGGGAAACCGAGGGCTACGGCATGAACCGGGAAGCAGTCGAGAAGATTGCCTCCGAGGGAACGCAGCTGATCGTTACGGTGGATAACGGCATTTCGGCGGCGCCGGAAATTGACTATGCCAAAACGCTCGGCATGGATACCGTGGTGACCGATCACCATACCCCGCCCGAACGCCTTCCCGATGCAGTTGCGGTGGTCAATCCGCACCGAAAGGACGACACCTCGCCGTTTCATGACTATGCGGGTGTCGGCGTGGTGTTCAAACTGCTCTGCGCACTGGAGGACGGCGATTGCGACGTGATGCTGGATCAGTTTTCCGACCTGGCGGCAATCGGCACCGTGGCGGACGTGGTGCCGCTGACGGGGGAAAACCGCGCAATTGTGAAAGCGGGACTGCATCGGATTCCCTCCACGGATAACCTTGGACTGTACAGCCTGCTGGAGGTCTGTGGGCTGGCGGACAAAGAAGTCACCGGCGAGAGCGTCGCTTTTGTGCTGGCGCCGAAGATCAACGCGGCGGGCAGAGTGGGAAGCGTACAGGAAGCCGTGCGCCTGATGACGGGCGAGGACGAGGAAGAAGTCATGCGGCTGGCGGGAAACATTGCCGCGCTCAACACCAAACGCAAAGACCTGGAAGAAATCATTCTTTCGGATGTCGGGGATCAGATCGCCCACCATCCGCACCTTGTCAATGAACGGGTGATTGTGCTTTCTGGGCATGGGTGGCATAAGGGTGTGATCGGAATTGTCAGCGCGCGAGTGGCGGAAACTTACGGCAAGCCGACGCTGATGATTGCCATTGATGAGGACGGCAATGCGTCGGGCTCGGCGCGCAGCAACGACGATTTTTCAATCATCGAAGCAATTCGTGCCTGTGCCGAACCGTTGGAACGCTTCGGCGGACACGCAAAAGCCGCGGGCTTTTCACTGAAAGCGGAAAATATCGCCCGTTTCACCGAACTGCTACTGTCGTATGCCCACGAGCATTTTGAGGAAATGCCGCCGTATACATTGACGGTGGATAAAGTGGTTTCCCCTTCGGAAATGACGGTGGAAAATATACGTGAACTTGAAAAAATGGAACCGTTCGGAGAAGAAAATCCGCGTCCGGTGTTTGCCGTGTGCGGCGCGACGGTGGAGGAAATTGTGCCGCTGTCGCAGGGAAAGCATACGCGTCTGCGCCTGAAAAAAGACGGACAGTCGTTTGCGGTGCTGTGCTTCGGAATGCCGACGTCGCAGAGCGGGTGCCGCTGCGGAGAAACGGTGGACGTCTGCTTCACCGCGCAGCTGAACGAATATAACGGCGCCACGCAGGTGTCGCTGAAATTGAAGGAAATGAAACCGACGCAGGTGCGGCAGGACACGTTTTTCAGATCCTGCGGAAAGTACGACCGGCTGATCTGCGGCGAAAAAACGGCGGCAAGAGAAGAAATCCCGACGCGGAACGACCTGGCAGCGGTGTATCGCTTTTTGCGGCAGAACGGCGGTTTCGGCGGCACGGCGCTGCAGCTGTACACCGTGCTTGCGGGACAAATGAGCTATTGCAAAATGATGCTGGCGTTGGAAATCCTGAAGAGTGAAAAACTGATCACGGCGGCACTGCATTGCCGCCATTTTGGAATCGCGCTTTTGCCGGCGGCGCAGAAGATCGACCTGGAAGCATCGGAACTTCTGAATCGGTTGAAATCACAGACAATATGAAAGGAGGCGGCGGGATGGCAAGTCCGTTTGACAGCCTGAAACAGGCAATTGAAGAATGCGGCAAATCCTACGATCTGGAACGGATCGAAAAGGCGTATAAGCTGGCGGAAAAGGCACATGAAGGACAGGTGCGCGCTTCGGGCGATCCGTATATCACGCATCCGGTCGCCGTGGCAAAAATTCTGGTTGATCTCGGCATGGATACCGAAAGTATCGAAGCATCCCTGCTGCACGACGTGGTGGAGGACACCGATGTCACGCTGGACGAAATCCGCAAGAACTTCGGAGCCGAAGTGGCACAGATGGTGGACGGCGTCACAAAAATGGGCATGGTGCCGCTGCATACCAAAGAGGAACAGCAGGCGGAAAACGTCCGTAAAATGCTGCTGGCAACGGCAAAGGACGTGCGCGTGGTCATCATCAAATTGGCGGATCGTCTGCACAATATGCGCACAATCAGTGCCAAACCTCCGCAAAAACAGCGCGATACCGCGCGGGAAACGATGGAAGTTTATGCGCCGATTGCCCACCGCCTGGGAATCCGTGCAATCAAAGAGGAATTGGAAGACCTCTCCCTGCGGTATCTGGACCCGATGGCGTATGAGGAGATCGGGAAACTGCTCAACAGCAAGAAGGAAGAGCGCGAGCAGTTTTTGAAAAAAATCAAAGAAAAAATCGCCGCACGGCTGGAAAACGAACATATGACTGTGCATATCGAAGGGCGCGTCAAGAGCTTTTACGGAATCTACCGGAAAATGTATATGCAGGGCAAGAATTTCGACGAAATTTTTGATATCTACGCCGTGCGCATCATTGTGGATACCGTCATCGAGTGCTATAATGTGCTCGGCATCATTCACGATATGTTCCGACCGCTCCCCAATCGGTTCAAGGACTATATTTCCACGCCGAAGCAGAATATGTACCAGTCCCTGCATACCACGGTGATCGATAAGGAAGCCATTCCGTTTGAAGTGCAGATTCGCACATGGGATATGCACTATACGGCGGAATACGGTATCGCGGCGCATTGGAAATATAAAGCGGGCATCCAGGGAAAGGACAAACTGGAGGAACGGCTTGCGTGGGTGCGTCAGCTTTTGGAGGCGCAGCAGGAGAGCGAGGACGTGGAGGATATCGTCCGCAATATCAAATCGGATCTGGCGGGCGAAGAGGTGTTTGTGTTCACGCCGAAGGGCGACGTGGTGAGCCTTCCGCTCGGATCGAACGTGATTGATTTTGCCTATGCAATTCACTCGGCAGTGGGCAATCGGATGATCGGGGCAAAGGTGGACGGCAGAATCGTGTCGCTGGATCATACGGTGAAAACCGGCGAAGTGATTGATATTATCACCTCCAATTCCCCCAATGCGGGACCGAACCGCGACTGGCTGACGATTGTCAAAACCTCCGAGGCGCGCAATAAAATCCGCGGTTGGTTCAAGAAGGAACGCCGCGAGGAAAATATTGTCAACGGCAAGGCAGAGGTAGAACGGGAATTCAAACGAAGCGGCATTGTGCTCGGCGACGACGAGATGAAAAAGTTTTTGACCGAGATTGCCAAACGCCAGCATTTCAATACCGTTGACGAATTCTTTGCCGCCATCGGCTACGGCGGCGTTTCGCTGTCGAAGATTATCACGCGAATCAAAGACGATTATATCAAAACCTATAAAACCACCGATGACGAGCGGATCGAACGGTCGCTTTCGCAGAATCAGAAACGTGCGAAGAAAGCGGTCAGCGGCGTGATTGTCGAGGGAATCGACGGCTGCCTGATTAAATTTGCGCATTGCTGCAATCCGCTCCCCGGCGATGACATTCTGGGCTTTGTCACACGCGGCTACGGCGTGTCCGTGCATAAACGCGATTGCCCGAATGTGCAGCGCGCGTTTGAGCATCCGGAGCAGTCGGGACGGATTGTCAATGCCTATTGGGCGGATACGGCGCGGGATTCGTTCAAATCCACGCTGGAAATCGTGACCGACGACCGACAGGGAATTCTGGCGGATGTCAGCATCACGATTGCCAATATGCGCCTGCCGATTCATGCGCTCAACGCGCGGGAAACCAAGGACAAGCAAGCGGTGATCCAAGCTACACTGGGCGTTGCCGATGTCGAACAGCTCACCCAGGTAATTCGGACACTTTCCAAAATCGACGGTGTGATTTCCGTCACCCGTATGTCGGGAGGAAATAATAAATGAAAATTCTGACCGTTACGACCGATTGCAACGGGTATCTGGTTTTCGACGACCACCGCAATGCGGCGATTATCGACCCCGGCGCCGGCGCGGAGAAATTCGGACAGATCATCGACGAACAGGGATTGAAGCCTGAAAAAATCCTGCTCACCCACGGTCATTTCGATCATTTCGGCGCAGCGCAGACGCTGAAAGAAAAGTACGCCTGCCCGCTGTGGATCAGCGAGGCAGATGCGCCGATGCTGACCGACGGAGAAAAAAACGCCGCCGCGCCGTTCGGATATTCTTTTGTGCCGACGCAGGCGGACGGCTTTGTTTCGGACGGGGATTTTATTCGCGTGGGGGATTTGTGCTTTGAGGTGATCGCCACGCCGGGACATACCCGCGGCGGCGTGACCTACCGCATTGAAAATGCGCTGTTTACGGGGGATACCCTCTTTCGCGGTACGGTCGGAAGAACCGACCTTTACGGCGGAAATCCGCTCACGCTGATGCGTTCGCTCACAAAGCTCCTGGATCTTCCGGGGGATTTCACCGTGTACCCCGGTCACGGCGAAATCACGACGCTCCGTCGGGAAGAAGCCGAAAATCACTGTATAAGGAAACGCGGACATGAAACTCATCATTGATCATCACCCTTTTCAATATGAAACCGAAAATCTCTGCAAAACCTTTTTTCCCGCAGAAAAAATGGAAATTCTGCACGATCAGCCGCTTTCGGGCGAAGGGATTTTCACGTCTCTGCGCGAGCGGGACGGAAAAGTCGAATTGACCGCACGGGTGCGGCTCGGAGATCGGGAAATCGAAAAAACGGAGACTGCCGAAACAACGGACAACGAAGCGGAACGCCGCCTGGCGGTGATGCTTTGCCGGATGCTGGAGGAACTGACGGGCTTTGTGCCGCCGTGGGGGATTCTGACGGGAATCCGCCCGGTGAAGTTTGTGCGGGAATGGCACGCCGAGGGGCTTAACGACGCGCTGATCAAAGCGCGGCTGACGGAAAAATATCTGGTCAGCGATCAGAAAGCGGATCTTCTCATCCGCACGGGACGGCACGAGCAGGAGATCATCGCCCTTTCGCGCGACGATTCGTACAGCCTGTATGTGGCAATCCCTTTTTGCCCGACGCGCTGCCGCTATTGTTCGTTTGTCTCTCATGCGATCGACCGCGCCAAAAAGCTGGTGCCGCAGTACCTGGAGCTTCTCTGCCGGGAACTGGAAGTGACGGCAAAAATCGCGCGGGAACTTTCGCTTCACCTGGAAACCGTCTATATCGGCGGCGGCACCCCGACGACCCTGACCGCTCCGCAGCTGAAAATCCTGCTGGATTGTATCGAAAAGAATTTCGACGTCGCCCATGCGCGGGAGTTTACCGTGGAAGCGGGGCGTCCGGATACCATCGATCGGGAAAAGCTGGAGGTAATCAAACATTCCGCCGTCACGAGAATCAGCATCAATCCGCAGACGCTCAATGATGATGTGCTGCGGGAAATCGGAAGAAATCATACCGCCGGACAGTTTGTCGAGAGCTTTCGTCTGGCGCGCGAGGTGGGCATCGGAAATATCAATGCCGACCTGATTGCGGGACTGCCGACCGATACCGAGGAGAGCTTTGAAAAAACGCTCCGCGGGATTCTGTCGCTTTCTCCGGAGAATATTACCCTGCACACCCTGTCGGTCAAACGGGCGGCGGACCTGCGGGACGAAGGCGCGAAAATTCACGCGGCAAGTGCAGGCACTGCGTCGCATATGGTGGATTACGCCTATCAAATGCTGACGCAAAACGGCTATGAACCGTATTATCTGTACCGCCAGAAAAATATGCTGGAAAGCCTTGAAAACGTCGGCTATGCGCGCGCGGGCTACGAAGGGCTTTATAACGTATATATCATGGACGAGACTCACACAATATTGGCAGCGGGCGCAGGCGCCGTAACGAAACTGAAAAATCCGCATACCGACAAATTGGAGCGGATATTCAACTTCAAATTCCCATATGAATATATCAGCCGATATGAGGAAATTCTCAGCAGGAAAGAGCGGATTTATGAATTTTACCGAGAACTCTGATCTTCGCCGCCGCTACTGCGAGCAGTTGGAAACCATGAATGACCGACTGCGCGAAAAAAACTTTGCGGCACAGTGCGAAAGCTATTATCAGAATCAGATTGCGCATACAGCGCAAAGGCTGATCCAAAGCGGACAGCAGATTGTGCTGCTTTCGGGACCGTCGGCGTCGGGCAAGACCACCACGGCGCAGAAGCTGGCGCAGACGCTGGAATGTCGTTTCGATCGGCGGGCGCACGTCATCAGCCTGGACGATTTTTTTGTCGGGAAAGGGAACTATCCGAAGCTCCCCGACGGCAGAGAGGACTTTGAAAGCGTTGATGCGCTGCACCTGACGCTGTTTCAGGAAACGGTGGATGCCCTGCTGTGTCAGGGACGCGCCATGATGCCGCAGTTTGATTTTTCGGCATCGGTGCGCAAGGACGGCGCGTATGAACTGGAGGTCGGAAAACGGGATGTCGTGATTTTCGAGGGTATTCATGCGCTCAATCCGCGCCTCATGCCCGCCGACCACGGAAAGGACGCCTATCGCGTGTATGTGTCTCCGAAATGCCAGATTTGCCGCGGCGATGCACTGTTTTTCCCCAGCCGTGACTTGCGGCTTGTGCGGCGGATGGTGCGGGATCGGCTGTTTCGCGGATATTCGTTTTCGCAGACGGCAAAAATCTGGGATAATGTCTGCGCGGGAGAGCGGAAAAATATCCGTCCCTTTTCCTCCACGGCAGACAGCGTCATCGATACCACGCACGGCTACGAATACGGCTTGTATGCAAACTATTTGCAGGATGCCGTGTCCGATGAGGATCCGATTGTGCGCGGCATGGCGGAAAAAATCGGTCAGTTTGTCCGGATTTCACCCTCGGCGGTGCCTTCGGACAGTATGATAAGAGAATTTATAGGAAAGGGCGAATCTATATGATCAATCTGGACAATGTCATTCACACCGTAAAAGAGGCGGCGGCGGTCGCAGGGCAGAAAACTTCGGAGCTGTACGAGCTTTCCAAACTGAAAATGCGGGTGCTTTCTCTGCGCTCTCAGTTGGGAAAAGAGTATAAGAAGCTGGGAAAAGCCCTGTATCTTTCCCGCACCACCGATGAACACTACGATATTTACATCAACGGCAGAATCGAAGTGATCTCGGCGATTTTTGAGGAAATCAACGAAATCAACGAGCAGATCAGCGGCATGAAGCCGACTGCGGAGGAAGAGCCGACGGCGGATCGTTCGGAAGAAATTCAGAAGATTCGTGCGGAAATTGCCGAAATCAAGAATGAGATCAATCAAATCAACGAATAAAAACCGAAAGCGGTGCGGCAGTGGAGAATAAGACGAAACAAAGCTTTCTGCACGGTGCGGTGATTCTGACGGCGGCAACGGTCATTGTCAAGGTGGTCGGGGCGCTGTTCAAGATTCCGCTCGGCAATATCATCGGCAATGTGGGCATGGGGTACTTCAATACCGCCTATGCGCTGTTCAACGTGGTCTATTCGCTGGCAATTGCGGGTCTTCCGATTGCGGTGGCAAAATTGGTGTCGGAATATGAAGCGCTCGGACGTCACCGCGATACGCGGCGGGTGCTGCGGATTTCGCGCGGACTGTTTCTGCTGACGGGCGTGATCGGCTCGGTGGTAATGCTGGCGGGCGCGCGGGTGTATGCCAATGCGGTGAATAACCCGAACGCCGTCTTTGCGGTGATTGCCCTGGCGCCGACGATCTTTTTCGCCTGCGTGATGAGTATTTACCGCGGGTATTACGAGGGTCTCAAGAATATGTACCCGACCGCGGTGTCCCAAATCGTGGAAGCAACGGTCAAAACGGTGGCGGGTTTGGGACTGACGGTGCTGATTCTGAACCTTGCGCGCCAAAGCTATGCTCAGACGCAGAAGGTCTTTTGGGTCGCCGTAGGCAGTGCCGAGGATGCGGAAATGATTGCCTTGGCGTTTGCGGCGGCGGGCGCGATGCTCGGCGTCAGTATCAGCACCATCGGCGGTGCGGTGTATCTGATGTTCCGCCACAGAAAACGCGGGGACGCGTTGACGGCACAGGAACTGATGACGGCGCCGCCTTCGCAGTCTACCCGAAGCATTCTTTCCGCGCTGGTTCGGATTGCCGTGCCGGTGTGTTTGGGATCAATTGCCACCAGCCTGACTTCGCTGATCGACAGCTTTTCGGTCATGAACCGCCTGGAAACGGCGATCGGGTCCGATTATGCCGCGATTGCGGCACAGTACGGCGCTGTACTTCCCTCGGCAAAATCGGATATTCCGAACTTCCTGTTTGGGGCTTACGGATTGGCGCAGACGCTGTTTAATCTTGTGCCCGCGATTACGACCACCTTCGGTATCAGCGCACTCCCCGCGATTTCTTCCGCATGGGCGCTCAGAGACCGTGAGGAAATGGGGAAAAACGTCTCGGCGGCGCTGAAACTGACCTGCCTGGTGGCGATTCCCGCGGGAATCGGAATGAGCGTGCTGGCAGAACCGATCATTCGCCTGATCTATTTCAACAAGGTGGATGAGGCGCTGATTGCCGTGCCGATTCTTCGGGTACTGGGCATTGCGGTGATTTTCGTGTCGTTCATGTCGCCGATCAACAGTATGCTGCAAGGTATCGGCAAAGCGGATGTACCGGTAAAACTGATGCTCGTGGGCGGCGGATTGAAGCTGATCGTGAATTTCGTCTGCGTGGCGGTTCCGCAGTTCAATATCAAAGCGGCGGCGTGGGGAACCCTGGCGTGCTATGTGTTCATCGCGGTTTCCAGTATGGCGGTGCTGTTGAAGAAAACCAAAATCAAACTTCCCGTGCGCGAGGTGTTTTTCAAACCGTTGCTGGCGGGACTCATCTGCGGCGCAACCGCATTTTTGGGCGACCGTTTGCTTTCCGCCTTCCTTCCTTCCAAGCTCGCCACGGTCGGTGCCATCGGTTTGGCAGCGGTTTTTTACCTGATTTCACTGCTTTTACTGCGTACTTTGTCAAAAAATGACATTTTAATGCTCCCAAAGGGAGAAAAAATTGTAAAAAGACTTGAAAAAAGGAATCTTTTAAGTTAATATATAAGTAGTGCAGAAAAAACGGGGAATGAATGTGGATTTCAAGAAAAAAGACAGGTATACCGCAGAGGATCTGAAAACGATTGTTACCCTGCTTCGCGGGGAAAACGGATGCCCGTGGGATCGGGCACAGGATCATCATTCCATCCGCAATAATTTCATTGAGGAAACCTATGAAGCGGTGGAAGCGTTGGATACGGAAAATCCGACGCTGCTGCGCGAGGAATTGGGCGACGTGCTGCTGCAGGTACTGCTGCACAGCGAGATGGAAAAAGAAGCGGGACGCTTTTCGTTTGACGATGTGGTCAATGATTTGGCACAGAAACTGGTGTTCCGTCATCCGCACGTTTTCGGCGAAGTCCGGGCGGAAAATGCGCAGGAAGCACTGAATAGCTGGGATGCCGCGAAAGCACAGGAAAAACAGCAAAATACCGGTACCGACCGGCTGAAAGCCGTGTCGAAGAGCCTGCCTGCCCTGATGCGTAGTCAGAAGGTGCTGGGACGGGCTGTGAAAGCCGGGATGGAGGATATGACTCCCGAACAGGCGCTGGAGAATCTGCGGCAGGAAATTGACGGGCTGGAGCGATTGCTGAAAAAGCAGGATGCCGAAGCGGTCG
>DLVP01000124.1:0-383 GCA_003445125.1 Oscillospiraceae bacterium
AGCTGCTCACTGCGGACGAGGAGCGACAGCTGATCCGCCATCTGGCGTTTTTGCCCGCGCAGATTATCGAAGCCGCAAAGGATCTCGACCCGTCCAAGATGACGCGATATGTCCAAGAGTTGGCGGCGCTATTTCACAAATTCTACAACGCCTGCCGCGTGAAATGCGACGATCCCGCACTGATGCAGGCGCGTCTGGCATTGTGCCTTGCCGTGCGCACCGCCATCGCCAATGTACTGGCGCTTCTGAAAATCGACGCGCCAGAAACCATGTGACATGGCGTACACGTTTGAACCGCTCGGAAAAGTGCTCTCCGTTTGCGTGAGTGCCGAACACACCTTCGGCACCGACGCTTTTCTGCTCTCCGCCTTTGCCTCGGTGAA
>DLVP01000124.1:398-8398 GCA_003445125.1 Oscillospiraceae bacterium
GCACGGGATGCGGTCTGTGATCTCGGCACCGGATGCGGAATTATTCCGATTCTCTGGTTCCGCCCCGGACACACGCCGCCGCAAAAGGTCGTCGCCGTGGACATTCAGCCGCAAGCCATTGACCAGCTCCAAACCACGCTGCGGCGTTTTCCGCTGCCGATTCTTCCGCTGTGCGAAGATCTGAAAACACTGTCTCTTGACGCGGGAAGTTTTGATTTGGTCACCTGCAACCCGCCGTACAAATCCGGCGGAAGCGGCATCGTCAGCCGATCGGACGCCGACAGAATCGCGCGGCACGAGACGCTTTGCACCATGGACGACATTGCCGCCTGTGCGGGAAGGCTGTTGAAATTCGGCGGGAGATTCTGTCTGTGTCAGCGTCCGGAACGGCTCTGCGACGTGATTTGTGCCATGAAAGCGCACGGGCTGGAGCCGAAACGCCTGCGGTTTGTTCACAAAGACGCTTCGTCGGCGCCGTGGCTTTTCCTGATCGAAGGAAAAAAGGGCGCGAAGCCGTTTCTGAAGGTGGAAAATCCGTTTCTGACCAACTCCGAAGAAATGAAACGCTTATATCGGGAGGATACACCATGAGCGGAAAACTTTATGTCGTCGGCACGCCGATCGGCAATCTCGGCGATTTTTCGCCGCGCGCGCTGGAAACCCTGCAAAACGTGGACGTCATCGCCTGCGAGGACACGCGTGTGACGCTCAAACTCATGAACCGCTTTGAAATCAAGAAGCCGCAGGTCAGCTATTATGAACACAACGCCCGCGAAAAAGGGCTGTTTATCGTGGAAGAGCTGTTGGCGGGAAAAAATTATGCCGTCGTCACCGATGCGGGAATGCCCTGCATTTCCGATCCGGGAGAGGATCTCGTCCGTCTGTGTGCCGAGCACGGCATCCCCGTGGAGGTCGTACCGGGACCGAGCGCCGTGATTTCCGCATTGGCGGTATCGGGGCTTGTCACTTCGCGCTTTTCGTTCGAGGGGTTTCTTTCCACGACAAAAAAAAGCCGCTTCGAGCATCTCAACTCTTTGAAAAACTACCCCAACACCATGATTTTCTACGAAGCGCCGCACAAGCTGTGCGCGACGCTGAAGGATATGCTGGAGGTGTTCGGCGACCGAAAAATTTCGCTCGCGCGCGAGCTGACCAAAATTCACGAAGAAGTCGTCCGCACCACGCTTTCCGAAGCGGTCGCGCGCTATGAACAAACGTCGCCCAAAGGAGAGTTTGTGCTGGTACTGGAAGGCGCACCGCAGAAAACCGAAGATGCCATGTCTTTTGAGGACGCCGTGGCGTTGATGCAGACGCTGATCGACGGCGGCACACCGCCTGCACAGGCGGCAAAGGAAGCCGCGCATGCGTCGGGCTTCAAAAAAAATGAATTATACCGCGAAATTGTCAAATAATAATTGACAAGCACGCTTTTGTGCGTTATACTACAAAAGGAATTACATATTGTTCCGGTAGGTGAGATTACTACAGGGATATGGATTGCTGCCGCAAAATGGTGGAGACACCATGCGCCGGTCAACAGGCGATATCGAACAACAAGGTATCATCTAATGCAATTACACGCCGCTTCGGCACGCCCTGCAAAGTCAAAGCTCAAACGGCAGCAATCATCTTTTGACGCTGCCGTTCGGCAGCGTTTTTTATGTTTTGAGGAGGTGACACGGATGGACGCAGACAGTACGGTTCGATTATGCTGTATTACAGGAGGTTTTTTCTATGACTCAGACCATTTTGCTGGATCTGCTGGAGAAAAAAGAGTTCAAAGCCATCCGTGCGGTTCTCAATGTTATGAATCCGGTCGATCTCGCCGCATTGCTTAAAGACCTGCCCGCGCCCGATCTCGCCATGGCTTTCCGCCTGATTGACAAAGAGCGCGCAGCGGAAACGTTTTCCTACATGGACCCCGATCAGCAGGAAGCCCTGCTGAACATCTTCACCAATGCCGAAATCAAGGACATTCTTGCCGAGATGTACACCGATGATACCGTGGATCTGCTCGAAGATATGCCCGCCAATGTGGTCAACCGTATTCTGGATAACCTTGACCGCGACACCCGTCGGGTAATCAACACCATCCTGCGCTACCCCGAGGACAGTGCGGGAAGCATTATGACCACGGAATATGTCGATTTGCGTCCGAACATGACCGTCAGCGACGCTTTGCAGAAAATCCGCCGCGTCGGCATCGACAAGGAAACCATTTACACCTGCTATGTCACCCAAAGCGGAAAGCTTATCGGCGTTGTCACCGCCAAAGACCTTCTGACCAGTGACAGCGACCGAAAAATCAGCGATCTGATGGAAACCAACATCCTTGCCGTTTCCACCAACGAGGACAAGGAACAGGTTGCCGAAATGTTCAACAAATACGGCGTCATCGCGCTGCCGGTGGTGGACTCGGAATTCTGCATCGTCGGCATCGTGACCTTCGACGACGCCTTTGAAGTCCTGACCGACGAGGCAACGGAGGATATCGCCAAAATGGCGGCTGTCACGCCGAATGATACGCCGTATCTGAAAACCGGCGTTTTCTCCCTGTTCGCCGCGCGTATTCCGTGGCTGCTGCTGCTGATGATCTCCGCCACGGTCACTGGCTGGATCATCACCAGTTTTGAAAAGGCTCTTGCCGCTTCGGTGGCTTTGACCGCATTCATCCCCATGCTGATGGACACGGGCGGAAACTCCGGCTCGCAAGCCTCCGTCACCGTCATCCGTGCGCTGTCGCTCGGACAAATTCAATTTTCCGATTTTTTCCGCGTAATGCGCAAGGAACTGTTTGTGTCGCTTCTGTGCGGTCTGACCCTTGCGGTCGCAAACTTCTTCAAAATCTGGCTGGTGGATATCTCCCTGCTTCACACATCGGGGCTGACGCTCTCCATTGCCGCCGTGGTCTGTCTGACGCTTGCCGTCACCGTGGTGATTGCGAAATTCATCGGCTGTACCCTGCCGATTCTTGCCAAGAAAGTCGGGTTCGACCCTGCTGTGATGGCAAGTCCGTTCATCACAACCATTGTGGACGCCATTTCTTTGGTGGTATACTTCAATTTTGCCAGCGCCATGCTCGGCATTTGAACAGAATTTTCTGAACCCCCGCCGCGTTTCGCAGAATGCGAAACGCGGCGGGGGTTCAATTTATGTCTCCATCCGCACGACAGACGGCATTTTTGCAAACAAAAAATCATCCGCGCTTTTCGGCACGGATGACCTATCCGTTTATTCTTCCGGTTTCACTGCCACCAGCACCTTGGACACGCGCTTTTCGTCCGCTTCGTCCACGGTCACGGTCAGCGGCGGATACTCAAAGCTTTCTCCCTTGGCGGGAATATGCTGCATTTCCTCCAGCACCCATCCGCCGACGGTATTGCTTTCCGGCTCAAAATCCTTGATTTCCACGCCGATTTCATCCAGCATATCAAAGACATTCAAGTCGCCGTCCACGCGGTACAGGTTTTCCGCAACCTCCGTCACCGGCTGCACCACTTCGTCTTTTTCGTCCCAGATTTCGCCGACCAGTTCCTCCACGATGTCCTCCAGCGTCACGATACCCACGGTACCGCCGTAGGAATCCGTCACCACTGCCATATGAATCTTGGAGCGCTGCAGTTCGTGCATTACCGACGAGATTTTCTGTTTCTCCGGCACATACACCGTTTTGCGCATCAATTCGCGCACGTCAATCGGCTTTTTCTCGATGAGCGCGCGGAAAAAGTCGCGCTCGGACAGAATGCCGATGATATTATCAATATTCTTTTCGTAAATCGGAATTCTCGAATAGCGATGCTCGATAAAAAGCGCACGGATTTCGTCCACGGAATCCGACACTTCGGCGGCAACCAGATCGACTCGCGGCGTCAGAATCTCATCCACCGTGATATCCTCAAATTCCAATGCCGACTGCAAAAGCTCGCTCTCGCGCTCCTGCAGCACGCCTTCGTCCCCGATTTCCTCAATGATATATTTCAATTCTTCCTGCGTCACGCTCGGCGTTTCCTCGGCATCGGGCTTTTTAATCAATTTTTTCAGCTGCACAAACAGCCACACGATCGGGGTAAACACCGTCATCAGAAAACGCAGAATGCCCGCAAAGCGCATGGCAATCCGATCGCTGTTCTCCTTGGCGTAGGTTTTCGGGAGAATTTCGCCGAAAATCAGCACCAACAGCGTCATTACCAACGTGGAAATTCCCACGCCCGCCGCGCCGAACAAATCCGTGAAAATAATCGTACCGATGGATGCCGAAGCAATGTTCACGATATTGTTGCCGATCAGAATCGTTGTCAGCATCCGGTCGTAATCTTCCGCGACCTTCAGTGCCAACTGCGCGTTTTTATTCCCGTCCGACGCACTGCTTTTCATGCGGATTTTGTTCATGCACGAAAAGGAAGTCTCCGACGCCGAAAAAAACGCCGACAACATAACCAACACTGCCAACAAAAGATACATCCATAACCCGGGAGAATCCAAAAAAAATCACACTCCAAAAAAGTATTTCTACCAGTATATCAGAAAATTACGCTCGGTGCAACCCGTTTATTTCTCCATTTTCTCGAATTCTTCCAGCACAAACCGCCGAAAATTGGAGTAGCGCTCGGTCTTTCGGTGATTCTCTGTCATTTCCTGCACCGTTTCCTTCTGTCCTACGATAATGAGCATTTTTTTCGCTCTTGTCACCGCCGTATACAGCAGATTGCGGTAATGCAGTTTCGGATGCCGTCCCATCAGCGGCAGAATCACCGCCTCAAACTCGCTTCCCTGGCTTTTATGCACGGTCACGGCATATGCCGGTTCCACTTCGTTGAGCAGATCAAACGCATATTCCGCCACCTTGTCGTCAAAACGGATTTTCAGCTGCCCCAGCCGTTTGTCCAGCGCCGTGATTTCCCCGATATCTCCGTTGAAAATTCCCGTACCGACTTCCCCGTCGTCTTTCGTCCAGCGAATATCGTAGTTGTTGCGGATCTGCATCACCTTGTCGCCCAAACGGTAGGTCACGCCGCCGAACTTGTGCTCCGGTTTTCCCTCGGACGCGGGATTGAGCGCTTCCTGAAGGCAGACGTTCAGATTCCAGGTACCCAACTCCCCCATCCGACTCGGGCAGAGCACCTGAATGTCCCATTTCGGAGAATACCCGTATCTTGCGGGAAGCCGCTTCTGTACCAAGGAAACGATGGTCTGCACTGCCTTGGTTCGATCCGCCTGCGGCATGAAGAAAAAGTCCTTGGTTTTCACGTCAAGTTCCGGCATCTCTCCCGCCACAATCGCGTGCGCGTTGGTGACGATCAGACTTTCCGCCGCCTGACGGAAAATTTCCGTCAGCGTGACGGTCGGCAATTTTCCGCATCCGAGAAGATCTCCCAGTACATTTCCGCATCCGACGGAGGGCAGCTGGTTGGAATCCCCCACCACCACCAGGCGGCAGGTCATCCGCATAGCGCGCAAAAGCGCCTCGAACATCAGGATATCCACCATGGAAAACTCGTCCACGATCACCACGTCGCACGAAAGCGGATTCTTTTCGTCGTGCACAAATTTGCTGTGCTCGGGATCTCTGGCGTCCACCTCCAACAGGCGGTGAATCGTTTTCGCTTCATATCCCGTCAATTCGGCAATCCGTTTGGCGGCGCGCCCGGTCGGCGCCGCGATTTCCACCCGCAGCCCCTGCCGTTTATACAGGGCAATGATGGCGTTGAGGGTCGTGGTCTTTCCGGTACCCGGTCCGCCCGTCAGAATCAGAATTCCCTTCTGCATTGCCATACGAATGGCGTCCCGCTGGCGGGAAGCATAGGTAATTTTTCCCTTTTTCTCCAGTTCATCCACCCACGCATCCGCGTTCACCTGCTCATCCTTCAGCATGGACAAAAGGCTGACGCGCATGGCGCAGTAGCGTTCCGCCGTATAAATTGCGGGGAGATAAAGATATTCCCTGCTGTCAAAATGGCAGTAATTGATCTGTTCTTTTTCAATCAGATAATTGATGGTCAGTTCGATATTCAGCCGCGGCACGCCCAAAAACTCCGTGCTGATATCCACCAGCTTTTCATACGGCAGGCAGGTGTGTCCGTTGCGGGCATTATGCCACAGTGCGTGCAGAATTCCCGCGCGCACGCGGTAGTCGCTGTCGGCATCCATTCCCATCGAAAGGGCGATTTCGTCCGTCTTTTGAAAATCCAGTCCCACCGCCTCATCGCACAGCACGTAGGGGTTCTCCTTGATCGCATCCACGGCGCCCATGCCGTATTTTTTCCACACCTTCACACTGTTTGCGGGAGGAATCCGATATGCCGCCAGAAACATCATCACCGAACGGATGCCGAACACGCGCTTCATTTCACTCCCGATTGCCTGTGCCTTTGCCGGAGAAACTCCGCGCACGGCGGTGAGCTTCTGCGGCTCGCTCTCCGCAATTTCCAGCGTTTTGCTTCCGAACGCATCCACCAGCCGCCGCGCCAGCACCGGTCCGACGCCTTTGATGGTGCCGGAAGCAAGATATTTATAAATCGCGTGTGCCGAGGACGGCAGCCGCCGTTCGGCAAGCGACACCTTGAACTGTCTTCCGAAATTCGGGTGTGTGGTATAGCAGCCGGTCAGCAGAACTTCTTCGCCTTCCTCGATGCCCACAAGCTCGCCCACGGCAGTCAGAAGTTCTCCGTCGTGATCGATTTCCATGACGGTAAATCCGGTTTCTTCACTGCGGAAAACAATGTTTTCCACCACGCCCTCAATCTGTATTTCTCCCGCCGTCTGCATACCCTCACCGCCTTCCGAATAAAAGTATAAAAGTTTTTTTCGCGTTTGTCAACAAAAGAAAAAACCGCTTGAAATCAAGCGGTTTTTTGGTGGACGCTAAGGAACTCGAATCCCTGACCCTTTGCACGTCAAGCAAATGCTCTACCAGCTGAGCTAAGCGTCCGTTTGTGAATGCTTTACTATTATACCACGGATTTTTGAATTGTCAAGTCTGTTTTTGAAGATTTTCGTTTTTTCGGTCATTTTGCAAAATAAATTCATAAAAAACTTGACAAAAGTGCCTAAAATGTTATAGAATATAGGTAAAGTATTTCAACCGTTCGTTCGCCATTTCGGGCAACGCAACGATTTCTTGAATATTTTGCCGCCTGACTGGGGTTTGATCGATTTAAATTTGTGTTTTTGATAGATCACGGCGCTTTTGCGCCTTTTCACATTCATATACGACATATTTTTAGCTTCATACTTCCTTTTCAGGCAATAATTCCGCCGTTTTTACGGCAAAAAACTGAAAAGGAGGTTTTTCTTTTGACTTTTGAACTCCCTATGGTCATACTTTTCTGTGTGATCACCGCTGTCGTCGTCGCCGCAATCGCGATTCCGATTTCCGTCAAGGGCGGTATTTCCTACCGCAAAAAGGTCGCGGAAAGCGAAATCGGCTCTGCCGAAGACGAAGCCCGAAGAATTGTCAATGATGCTTTAAAAGCAAGCGAAACCAAGAAAAAAGAAGCGCTGGTCGAAGCCAAAGACGAAATTTACAAAATGCGTCAGGACGCCGAGAAAGAGCTGAAAGAACGCCGCAGTGAGGTGCAGCGCCAGGAACGCCGTCTCCAACAGAAAGAAGAGTCGATGGACAAAAAAATCGACAATCTGGAGAAAAAAGAGGAAGCTTTGCAGGATAAACTCAAGAACGCCGATGAAAGGCTCGCCGAAGTCGGAGAGATCAAAAAGCATCAGTTTGAGATGCTCGAAAAGATTTCCAACTTCACCGCCGAACAGGCAAAAGCTGCGATTCTGGAATCCCTCGACAAGGATCTGGTTCACGAAAAAGCCGTGCGCATTGCCGCTTTTGAGCAGCAATACCGCGAGGAATCCGAGCAGAAAGCGCGTGACATTATTTCCGTCGCCATCCAGCGTTACGCCGCCGACCAGGTGGCAGAGGCAACCGTTTCCGTGGTTGCTCTCCCCAACGACGACATGAAGGGTCGCATCATTGGACGTGAAGGACGCAACGC
>DLVP01000124.1:8432-11831 GCA_003445125.1 Oscillospiraceae bacterium
TCGACGACACGCCCGAGGCGATTACCCTCTCCAGCTTTGACCCCGTGCGCCGCGAAATTGCCCGTCTGTCCCTTGAAAAACTCATCACCGACGGTCGTATTCACCCCGCCCGCATTGAGGAAATGGTGGAAAAATCCACCCGTGAGGTTGAAACAAAGATCAAGCAGGACGGCGAACGCGCAGTCATGGATCTGGGCATTCACGGAATGCATCCGGAGCTTATCAAGCTGCTCGGCCGTCTGCGTTACCGTACCAGCTACGGTCAGAACGTACTCAACCACTCCATCGAAGTGGCGTACATTTCCGGCATGATTGCCGCAGAGATCGGTGCCGATGTGCCGACTGCCCGCCGCGCCGGTTTGCTGCATGATATCGGTAAAGCGCTCAGCCATGAGGTGGAAGGCTCGCACGTGGCAATCGGTGTGGACATCTGCCGCAAATACAAAGAACACGAAGCGATCATTCACGCGATTGAAGCGCACCACGGCGATGTGGAGCCTCAGACAACCGTTGCCTGCATTGTTCAGGCTGCCGACGCGATGTCTGCCGCCCGTCCCGGGTCGCGGCGTGAGAACCTGCAGAACTACATCAAGCGTTTGGAAAAACTGGAAGAAATTGCCAACTCCTTTGAGGGCGTCGATCATTCATTCGCCATTCAGGCGGGACGCGAAATCCGCATCATGCTCAAGCCTGAGCTGGTGTCCGACGATCAGATGGTGCTGGTGGCAAAACAGATTGTGGAAAAAATCGAAAGCGATCTGGAATATCCCGGACAGATTAAGGTTAACGTCATCCGCGAAAGCCGCGCGATTGAATACGCCAAATAACCTTTGCGCAGGAGATTTTCTCCTGCGCTTTTCTTTTCCCGCATCCGACAAATTCCCGTTTGGAAGCATTGCCGGAATTTCGCGAAGTATCGGCATTTTTCAGCGAAGGCTTCTCCTGCCCGTTATCCGGAAACGGCAGTTCGTATTGCCGATTTTGCGAAAAGCCATCTGCCAATTGCAAACAGCAGATTTTCCTGTTCCTGCCACATGCGCTTTCAAAAAACATTTTTTACCGCACAAACCGCCAACCGTTCTTCCGCAGAAGTTTTTTTGCGCTTTGGCGTTCTTTTTGCAAAAACAGTCTTGACAATGGCGGGGTTTTGTGATAAAATAGCTAAGTAACCTGCGAAGGTGGCGGAATCGGCAGACGCGCACGTTTGAGGGGCGTGTGGGCAACCATGGGGGTTCAAGTCCCCTCCTTCGCACCAAAAATCGGCAAGCTTTTATCAAAGCTTGCCGATTTTTTTCAATGCTCACCGAAAGGGTCAATCACCATCCGCTTTGCGGATGAGTTCTGTTTTTATGCGAGCGGTTCGTTCTCACTTATAAAACTTTTTACAGCGGAGAGAAAAAATATATAAAGAACTGATTTCGGAGCTTTCAAAGGGAAACGAATGGGTGAAAATTCAGCCGCCCTGTGACGAACGCGATATTGACCGTGCCGAGCAATCGGTCGGCATCCCCTTTCCGAAGGAATTGCGGGCGTTACTTAAGGAGCTGAACGGAGATCGCTATCTTTTGCTGTCGGTAGACGAAATTATGAAACAAAGCGAGCTTAACCGACAGGTTCGGGAGCAGTATCCGAAGGAAGAATTTGCGAAAGATTTGGACAAATTCATTTTCTTCGCCACAAACGGCTGCGGCGATTACTACTGCTACTGCGCAGACAACCGCAAGATAGTTGACGAAACGGTCATCTATCGCTGGGATCACGAAGAATCCTGCCGAAAGCCGGTTGCCTCAAACATCGCGGAGATGATTGCCCGCTATTACCGTGACGAAATCTGACAGGAAAATCTGCCCTGTGCAACGCGTCGGCGAGCGCGGCAATTTCAAAATTCAGACATTTTTTACAAATCGTCTACTTGTCATTTTTTCCGGTCATGCTACAATAGTAGTATATATTCTTTGCGAAAGGATGATGTCGGATCAAATCCTCGTATCTCACCAAAAACCGCACCGAAATCCTGGAAAAAATCGCCGAATCCGCCCGTTCCGTTCTTCCGATCGTCGCGATCGTCGTCCTGCTGTGTCTGACCATTGCGCCGATTCCGACCGACCTGATGCTCGGTTTCCTGATCGGAACGCTGATGATTATCGTCGGCATGGGGTTCTTTTCTCTGGGCGCCGAAACGTCTATGACACCTATCGGCAGCCGAATCGGCACAGCATTGACCAAAACAAAAAATCTTCCGCTGATCCTGATTATCAGTTTCATGCTCGGCTTCGCGGTAACCGTTGCCGAACCCGATCTTCAGGTATTGGCAGAAACCGTGCCGCACATCAACAGCTTTGTTCTGTTGGCAACGGTCGGCGTCGGCGTCGGCTTTTTCCTTGCCGTTTGTATGCTGCGTATTCTCACCGGTGTACATCTGCGCTGGCTGCTGATTGCCTTCTATGGCATCATCTTCCTTCTCGCCGCTTTTTCCGATGCCGATTTTCTCAGCATTGCCTTTGACTCCGGCGGCGTGACCACCGGTCCGATGACCGTGCCGTTCATTCTGGCGCTCGGCGTCGGTGTGTCGCACATCCGAAGTGATAAAAAAGCGGAGGCGGACAGCTTCGGTCTGGTTTCCCTCTGCTCCATCGGTCCGATTCTCACCGTGCTGCTGCTCGGATTCTTCTATAAGAGCGACAACGCATCGGTGGAAATTTCCGCCGTTTCGTGGCAAAACACCGCGGAAATCGGCTCGGCTTATCTGCGCGCAATTCCCGATTACCTCAAGGAAATGGCGCTGGCGCTGGCGCCCATTGTCGTCATTTTCTTCCTGTTCCAGATTTTTTCTCTGCATCTGACCCGACGCAATCTGGCGAAAATCTGCATCGGTATTCTGTATACCTATGTCGGACTGGTGCTGTTTCTGACCGGCGTCAATGTGGGATTCTCGTCGCTCGGACTGGTGCTCGGTGCCGAGCTTGCCGTCGGTTGGACAAAATGGCTGATGATCCCGTTGGCAATGCTGCTCGGCTGGTTTATCATCAGTGCCGAACCCGCGGTGACCGTGTTGGAAAAGCAGATTGAAGAAGTCAGTGCGGGCGCTATTCCCGGAAAAGCCATCAAGCTCAGTCTGTCGGTCGCCGTCGCGCTTGCCATGGGAATTTCCATGCTGCGTGTGCTGACCGGACTCTCGATCATGTGGTTTTTGATTCCCGGATACGCCATCGCCCTGCTCCTCTCGTTCTTTGTGCCGGACATTTACACCGCTATCGCGTTTGACTCCGGCGGCGTTGCCTCCGGTCCGATGACGGCAACCTTCATGCTCCAATTCGTCATGGGCGCCGGTTCCGCGCTCGGCAGCAACATTCTTTCCGATGCGTTCGGCGTGGTTGCCATGGTCGCCATGATGCCGCT
>DLVP01000127.1:0-807 GCA_003445125.1 Oscillospiraceae bacterium
TGCATACCCCGTTGGCGGAAATGATTGAGAAACGGCTCGGCAAAAAAACGTATCTTGCCAATGACGCCGATGCTGCGGCATACGGCGAATATATTGCCGGTGCGGCGCAAGGCGTTGCCAATATGATCGCGATTACCCTGGGAACCGGCGTCGGCGGCGGCATTATCATCAATCATAAATTGTACAGCGGTTTTAACCATGCCGGAGGCGAACTCGGACATATGGGCATTGTATATGACGGAAGACCCTGCGGATGCGGAAGAAAAGGCTGTCTGGAAGCCTACGCATCGGCAACGGGACTTGTCAATCTGACAAAAGAGTCCATGCAGGCACACCGCGACAGCAAAATGTGGGAAATTGCGGGATCGCTTGACAATGTCAACGGGCGCACGGCGTTTGACGGAATGCGTGCCGGAGACGAAGCGGCAAAACAGGTAGTGGATGAGTATACCCGTTACCTCGGCTACGGTCTTGTGAACTTTGTCAATATCTTCCAGCCGGAAATTCTCTGCATCGGCGGCGGAATTTCCAAAGAGGGCGAGACACTTCTGGCACCGCTCAGAGAAATTCTCAAACGCGAGAGCTACGGTTCGTCTCAGACGCAGCCCACAAAGCTCGTGGCGGCACAGCTTGGCAATGATGCCGGAATTATCGGCGCGGCTTTCCTTGGCAAAATGAAAAGCGGAAAATAATTGCTTGAAAATACGGGGGTATGGCAGTGACGGATTCTGTAAAAGAAAAGTTTTCTCATTGTGAGTGTCGGGAAAAAGAACCGATGGTAAAGCATACCACCTTCCGTATCGGCGG
>DLVP01000127.1:824-2544 GCA_003445125.1 Oscillospiraceae bacterium
CCCGCCGATACGGTCGTTTATCCTGAAAACCGTCAGACGGTTTCCGACCTTATTGTTTTCTGCAAAAATCAAAAAATTCCACTGACCGTTCTCGGTAAAGGCTCCAATGTGCTGGTGTCCGACGAGGGAATTCGCGGCGTGGTGGCAATTCTGGATGCACGGTTTGGAAAAATTCACCTGGAAGGCGAAACGACAGTGCGGTGCGAAGCAGGTGCTTCCATGGCGGCTGTCGGCGCGTTTGCCGAGAAAAACGGACTGACGGGATTTGAATTCGGTGCCGGAATTCCTGGTACGGTCGGCGGCGCGCTGTACATGAATGCGGGAGCCTACGGCGGAGAAATGAAAGATGTGGTGTTAAGTGCGGAATATCTGGATGCTGACGGGGATTTCCATACCGTACGGAAAGAAGACATGAAGCTCGGGTATCGCACCAGTATTTTTGCCGATCACTTTTGCTGTATCACGGAAGTGACACTGCAATTGAAAAAAGGCGATCCCGCAGTGATTCATCAGACCATGGCGGAACTGATGCAAAAACGCATTTCCAAACAGCCGCTCAATTTCCCGAGCGCCGGAAGTACCTTCAAACGTCCGGAGGGGAATTTTGCGGGGGCTTTGATCGAGCAAAGCGGTTTGAAGGGAACACGTGTCGGGAATGCACAAGTCAGCGAAAAACACGCCGGTTTCATCATTAACCGCGGAAATGCAACGGCAGAAGAGGTGCGGGCGCTGATTTTTGCGGTGCAGCAGAAGGTGTTCAATGACAGCGGCATTTTGCTCGAATGCGAAGTGAAAATGTTATAGGAGAAAATATGGAATTCATTGTTGTGACCGGGCTTTCCGGTGCGGGAAAATCGCAGGCAATCAATGTGCTGGAGGATATGGGTGTGTATTGCGTGGACAACATTCCCTCCAGTTTGCTGATGAATTTTTATGAGGCATGTACCACTGAAAAATTTGCCACGGAAAAAGTTGCCGTGGTGATTGATTCGCGCAGTCGCAGTGATTTTGAAGATCTGATCCGTAATCTGAAAGTGATCAAAACAAAAGGCGTTGCCTGTAAGATTCTCTTTTTGGATTGCAGTGCCGACGTGTTGACGCGACGCTATAAAGAAACCCGGCGGCGGCATCCGCTGCTGAGCGATACCAATGCTTCCACTGAGCGTGCAATTGAAGCGGAAATCCGATTGCTTGCGCCGTTGCGGGAGGCGGCGGATTATCTGATTGACACTTCCTTGCTCACTTCGTCGCAACTGAAAGAAAAGGTGCGTTTGCTGTTTGAAACGGAACATCGGGACGAGATGCTGATTACCTGCCTTTCGTTTGGATTTAAATTCGGAATCCCGCGCGATGCGGACATCGTGATGGATGTGCGGTGCCTGCCGAATCCGTTTTACGATCCGCAGCTCAAGCATTGCACGGGACTTGATCAGTCGGTGAGGGATTTTGTGATGAATCATGAGCAGAGTCGTGAACTATTGGAACGCTTCTCTTCGATGATCGATTTTTTGATTCCGCATTATAAACGGGAAGGAAAGAGTCAACTGGTCATTGCCTTCGGATGTACGGGAGGAAAGCACCGCTCGGTGACTTTTGCGGAGCTTCTCAATCAGCGACTGCTCAGTCAAGGAAGAAACACCAACGTTTTTCATCGGGATATTACAAGATAGGAACAGAAATGGAAGCAGTATCTTTCGGAAAAAAACTGAAAACGGAATTG
>DLVP01000182.1:0-1438 GCA_003445125.1 Oscillospiraceae bacterium
TCTTCCAGACCGGCGATCATACGCAGAGTGGTGGACTTACCGCAGCCGGAAGGACCGACCAGAATGATGAATTCCTTGTCGGCGATTTCCAGACAGAAGTCGGACACGGCGGTAACGCCGCCCGGATATTTTTTGTAGATATGCTTCAGGGACAAACTTGCCATATGTAGGGGACCTCCTATTAAAAATGAATTCATATCGGCTTTATGACTTATATATCATAACAGATTTTGAAAAAAATAGTAAGTATCTAACTATCCAAACTTTTTTTAACTTAACTGTGCAATTTCACGAAATATGAGGTCGTCTTTCAGAAAGTGTGAATTTTTTTTGAATTTTCGGGAGGTTCCTGTCGGGAGATCAGCGCCACCTCGTCGGGGGTCAGCTCGCGGTACGCGCCGGGGGCGAGCGCTTTGTCGAGGTCGAGCGCGCCCATGCGGATGCGGGTCAGGGCGGTGACGGTGAGTCCGCAGCTGAGAAACATCCGTTTGATCTGGTGATACATTCCTTCGCAGATCACGACTTTGCCGAGACGCTCGGAGAGGATCGAAAGCGATGCTTTCAGACAGACCGTTCCGTCCTCCAGCACCGCGCCCGCTTTAAAGGCGCGGACGGTGTTTTCGGTGATGGGCTTGTCCGTTTCGGCAAGATAGGTTTTCGGAATGTGGTTTTTCGGGGAGAGGATGCGGTGCGCGAACGCGCCGTCGTCGGTGAGCAGGACAAAGCCCGTGGTATCCTTGTCCAGCCGTCCGGCAGGAAAAAGCGCGCGGTGGGAAAAACGGTCGTCGAGAAGATCGAGCACCGTTTTTTCCCTGCCGTCACGGGTGGCACTGACCACGCCCTGCGGCTTGTTCATCATCAGATAGACAAACGGCTGATAGACGATGCGCTCGCCGCCGACGGTCACCGCGTCGCGGGCAGGATCGATTTTGAACGCGCCGTCGCGCACGGGGACGGCATTGACCGAAACCGTCCCGCCGCGCAGCGCCTTTTTCACGGTGCTTCTCGTGTGCGCCGTGTGGTCGCAGATGAATTTATCCAATCGGATCATTTTTGAACTTCCTTACATGATTGCAGTCCCGTCATGAAGCCGTCGAGACGGGGCGAATAGATGTCTCCGCCGATCACCCTGCCGTCGAGCACCAGAAGGTCCAGTCTTATTATATCAGATTTTTCGGCGGTTGGGTAGTTCAAAATTTCATACGTGTACTGCGTGACCTTTTGACCCTTGAACGGTTCGAGATCGAAGCCCGATTTTTTCTGAAGCGCGTTGTAGTTTTCATACACCTCGTCAAATTCCGCAGGGATCAGCACCTCGCGTTCCTTTTCGTCGTCGGAGGTTTCCCAGCCGAGCGACTGAAGGTAGGACGCACGCTGTTCACGCGTGGCGGCGTCGGCGGGCGCGTCGCTTTTTGTCAGCTTCGAGATTCCCCAGACC
>DLVP01000182.1:1462-4920 GCA_003445125.1 Oscillospiraceae bacterium
ACCGCCACTGCCACGACGGCGGCAGCCGCCGCCAGAACGGCGACCCATTTTTTCCAAGTCCATTTCACCGACATGACCATCATTTTCTTGCACCTCTCCTGTTCTCTTGTTCTGTTTCCATATATATAAGTATCGGAGAGAAAAAATGATTGAAAATCGGCAGGGAACATGATATACTGAGGAAAAATGCGCGTTTTTCGCCGGTAAAAGGAGTTTTTTATGGATATTCGCATCTTTGACAACGAAGCATGGTGGGGCGGAAATGTCAATGTCGGACACCTGTTTCCGATCACCAAGGACACCTGCCTGTCCTTTGATCTCAACCGCGGGTTGGAGGGGTCGGATCAGTTTGCGCCGCTTCTGCTGTCCTCCGAGGGACGGTTTTTGTGGAGTGAAAAGGCGTTTTCCGTGCGTGCGGAAAACGGGATTCTGCACGTGGAGACCGACGGCGGCGCGGAGCTGACGGACGGCTGCGGCGATCTTCGCGGCGCGTATCTGACCGCTATGAAACGGCATTTTCCGTTTTCGGGGAAAATGCCCGACGAGCTGTTTTTCACGGCGCCGCAGTATAATACCTGGATCGAGCTGGGCACCGATCAGACCACGGAAAACATCCTGCGCTATGCCGAGGGGATTCTGGCGGGAGGACTCAAACCGGGCGTGCTGATGATCGACGGCGGCTGGCAGGAGGATTTCGGCGTGTTCGAGTTTCACGCGCGCAAGGTGCCCGATCCGAAGGCACTCATCGACCGCCTGCATGAATTGGGATTCAAGGTGATGCTGTGGGTGTCGCCGATTGTGTCGAGCGCGGGCGACCGGTTCAAAATGCTGCGGTCAAAGGGGTATCTCGTGCGCGTCAATTCCTGGCGCGCCGCGGTGCGCGACTGGTGGAGCGGACACAGTGCGGTACTGGATCTGACCAACCCCGACGCGTGCGCGTGGATGCACGGCGAGATGCGGCGGCTGATGGAGCTGTACGGCGTGGACGGCTACAAATTCGACGCGGGCGACGCGTATTTCTACCGTGACGACGATGTGATCTTCCGCCCGATGCCCGCGCGCGACCATACGACCTGCTTCAACGAGGTGGGCGCGGCGTACCGTTTCAACGAATTTCGCGCGGCATATAAATTCGGCGGACGGGAGATTGTGGCGCGTCTGCACGACAAGAACCATTCGTGGGATCATTTCGGACTCAACACCCTGATCGGGCATACCGTGATGCAGGGGCTTCTCGGTTACGCCTACGGTTGTCCCGATATGGTCGGCGGCGGGCAGATCAAGGGCGCCGCGGGGCTGGGAACACTGGATGAGGAGCTGTATCTGCGCTGGGTGCAGGCAAATTCACTGATGGGCATGATGCAGCTGTCGATCGCGCCGTGGCGTGTGCTGTCGGCGGAGAATTTTGAAATTGCCAAAAAGTATATTCAGCTGCACGAGGACTACGGTCAGCACTTTGCCGCTCTTGCGCACCACGCCGCCGAAACGGGCGAACCGCCCGTGCGGTGTCTGGAATATCAGTTCCCGCACGAGGGACTGGCGCAGGTCACCGACGAATATATGCTCGGCGACGACCTGCTGGTGGCTCCCGTGCTGGAAAAGGGCGCGCGGGAACGCCGGGTGCATCTGCCGCACGGCACGTGGCTGTCGGACGAAGGCGAAACCTACGAGGGCGGACAGGTCATTACGGAATCCGTGCCGCTTGACCGTCTGTGCTATTATAAGAAAGTGAAGTGATTTTCGTGGATATGACGCAGTTTGAATGGCACGAAGGCGAACAGCCGCTGGATCGGCTTGTGACCGACGGCGGAATGTGCGGCATTTTCCGCACAATCGCGTGCATCGGCGACAGCCTTGCATCGGGCGAGATGGAATCGATCGACGAAAACGGGAAAACGCAATATCACGATCTGTTTGAGTATTCGTGGGGACAGTTCATGGCGCGCGAAGCGGGCATGACGGTCTATAATTTTTCCCGCGGCGGCATGACGGCAAGGGAGTATATGGAGAGCTTTGCCGAACATCAGAATTTCTTTGACCCGAAGAAAGCGGCGCAGGCGTATATTGTTGCGCTCGGCTGCAACGATTTTTTCTGGGCTCGCTATGAGATCGGTTCGGCGGAGGACATCTGCAAGGAAGACCCGACAAAAAACAAAAAGACCTATATGGGCTATATGGGACAGATTCTCAGCCGTTACAAGGAGATTTCCCCCGACGCGAAATTTTTCCTCGTAACCCTTCCGCACGGCAACCGTTGGAACGAAGAGGATGAGGCGCGGGCGCGCCACCAGGGAGAATTGATGTACGAGCTGGCGAAGATGTTCGACAATTGCTATGTCATCGATCTCAACCGTTACGGACCCGCCTATGACGCCGAATTCCGCCGCCGCTTCTATATGGGCGGGCATATGAACGCGATGGGCTATCGCTTCACCGCAAAGCTCATGCTGTCGTATATTGACTGGTACATCCGCCGGTTCCCCGAAAATTTCCGCGAGGTCGGACTGATCGGCACGCCGTGGAAACATCAAAAGTAAAAAAGGACTTGCATTTTCGCAAAAAAGCGTGTATGATAGAAGTAACAACTTCGAGAGGGAGTAGTTGGCGCGGAGCTTCCGCGTGACGGTTGGCGTCAGGACGGTTTTTGAAAAACCCGCTGGCTGTATGAAATGACGAGACTCTTGCCGTTTGACACGGCAGGAGTCTCTTTTTTTGGAGGGTGTTTATGGAATTTCTGTACGAAACCTTGCTGCAGGTCACTTGGCAGCAGGCGGTCATGTGGGTAATCGGCGGAGTGCTGATCTTTCTGGCAATCAAGAAGGACATGGAGCCGTCCTTGCTGCTGCCGATCGGCTTCGGCGCAATTCTGGTGAACCTGCCGCTGTCGGGCGCTGTCGAGACGTTGGACACGCTGTATACTGCCGGCATTGCCAACGAGCTGTTCCCGCTGATTCTGTTCATCGGTATCGGCGCGATGATCGACTTCGGACCGCTTCTTTCCAATCCGAAGCTGATGCTGTTCGGCGCGGCGGCGCAGTTCGGCATTTTCTTCACGTTCTGCATGGCGTCAATGTTCTTTGACCTCAAGGATGCGGCATCCATCGGTATCATCGGTGCCGCCGACGGACCGACCGCCATCGTGGTCGCCATTCAGCTGGGATCGAAATATCTTCCCGCCATCATGGTCGCCGCGTATTCGTATATGGCAATGGTGCCGATCATTCAGCCGCCGATCATCCGTCTGCTGACGACCAAAGCCGAGCGGTGCATTCGTATGCCCTACGAACAGAAACAGGTGTCCAAACTGACACGGATTCTTTTCCCGATTGTCATCACCGTCATCACCGGACTGATCGCTCCCGCCTCGGTTTCGCTGGTCGGATTCCTGATGTTCGGCAACCTCATCCGGGTCTGCGGCGTGCTGGATTCTCTGTCGGAGACGGCGCAGAAGACGCTCT
>DLVP01000173.1 GCA_003445125.1 Oscillospiraceae bacterium
GCGATGGAGCGGTAGTCCATGCTGTCCACCATGGTCGTGGTGGCAGTGATGGCGGGCAGAACGTCGTTTTCCTCAATACCCGTGCGAACGGCGCGGGAGAGGTATTCGGGGAACAGGGCGGCGGATTCGGCGGTGGAGAAGAATTTCTCTACTTTGTCGCACGCGGGGGAGGCAACTTTGATGTCAAAGCGCTTGAGCTGGCGCTGATAAGCGTCCAGATCGGCGTACGGAGTGCCCTTGTAGGCATCGGAACGGTCTTCGGCTTCCAGGACGTCGGAAAAGCTCTTTCCGGAAACCTTGTACATAAAGCGGTCGAGTTTGATGTTTTCAAAATTCATGAGTAAAATCTCCTTTACAGAATAAATCCGACGGTTTTGTCGGTGGTGTTGACGTCCAGCACAAGCACATCACTGCCGCTGTCGTCGGTTTTGACCTTGCCCGCGCCGTCGGCGACGAGCTTGGAGAAGTTGACGGTCGGTGCAGTGCCGGAGTAGACGGCGGTGCGGTAGCCTTCGACCTGAACGGTCACAAAATCGCCTTCGCTGGCGACGGTAAAGCCGATGAAGCGGTCGCCAGCGGCAGCAGCCGTCACTTTGCCGTTGTCGGAGAGCTTGACGGGGGTGTTGGCGGCGATCACGCCATCGCGTTCAAAGGTGAGAACCTTTTCTTTGAATCCGTTGTAACAATTTTTCATAAATAAAAAATCCTTTCGTTAAATCTTGAAATTTTGGTTGTCGGCGGACAATTGTACCTGTCCGTCTTTTTTCTGAAACAGCGAGGAAAGGCGAACCAGTTCCTCCGCCGAGAGTTTTTTCACCAGCCCGTCAATCATGTCGGCGGGCATTTCGGGAAAGTGCAGCAGCATCTGCGTGCCGACCGAACGGGCAAGCTCTGCCTGATAGCGTTTGCCGAGATCGGCGAGATCGGCGAGCTTGTGAATGTAGGTCTGCAAAATGTCGCTCTGTTCGCGGGAGAGCAGTACGGACGGCGCGTCTCCGACGGATTTGAGAATCTCCTCCGCCTCCTGCCCGAACGCCTTGACAACGCCCGCGTTTTTCTGCGCGGGAACGGCGACAAAGGACCATTCGTAGGCGTCGGTCGGTTCGTCCAGCTCAAAGAAACAGCGTTTGTCGCCGTAGTCCTGTCCCGCCCGATGGGCGCAGTCGCCGCGGGAGGAACCGCAGATGGAACAGCGGCGGGTCTTGACGGAACATCCGACACTGACCTCCTTTTTGATTCCTCCGTCGATTTCCGCGATCAACGCGGCGTTTTCGGCGGTGCGCAGCATGTAAGCGTCGGCAAGCAGATACGCGTAATCCGCGCCCAGGGCGTTTTTGCGGGAAGAATCAAAGACCACCCGCGTGTCGTAGATTCTCGCCGCTTGGTGTCCCGCTTTGGGATCGTGGTCGAAAATGCCGGTTTTGCCGATGAAAAGCTCCGCCAGGGTTTGCAGGGCTTTTTCGGTAAACCGTTCGCCGTCGCGGTCGATGTCGTTGTCGCAGAGGATGACGCGGAAGGTGTATACCTCGTCGGCGGTCAGCGGGTGCCGCGCGTAGGCGTTGATTTTCTGCAGGTCGCCCTCTTCGGGCAGTCCGCATTTTTGAATGGCAGCAATGGTATTAATGAGACTCAGCTCCTTTGGTAAGATTTTTTGCCTGTGCGCGCAGCAGCTCCGCTCTTGCAAGCTCCACCTCATCCTGGAGGTTGATGTCCTGCCAGCAAACGGTGAAATCGCAGTCAAAGCGGTTAAGTCCCGCCCAGATGCGCAGGATGCGCAGAATCACAGGGGTAAGATAGCGGCGGTAGGCTTCCAGCTCGCTGGTCAGAATGTCCGCCTGTTGGGTGCTCATGCGTTCGGTCGTGGACCAGGAAAGCCCCAGCATGAACGGCGGAATGCCGAGCTTGGCGATCATCTGTTCGAGAATACACCGTACCGGCACCTGGACCTCCGGCATCTGACCGTCCGCGCCGATGACTTTGATGTCCACATCGCCGACAGCGACAAAGTCCTTAACACTGCCGCCGTGCGTGTTCATGCCGTTTGCCCATTCTTTGGCAATGGTGTCGGCAAGATTGTCGCTGTAAGCGGAGGAAGCAAATTCCTGCGGCGGCTTGTAGGTCACGGCGTACCGCAGATTTCCCATGCGCTCAAAGTTTTGCCCGACGCTTTGAAAAATCGTGGAAAGCGTGGAAGCAAAGAACGGCAGACCGCTGAGGATCGAGCGTCCGTTCTGCTTGCCGGGCATCGGCGGAAGCGCACAGTAGAGCACCAGCGCGGGAACAGGTACGGGTGTAAGCGTGCCGCCCGCGGCGTGGGTGTAGATTTTTGGCAAAAAGGGGTTTTCTTCAAACGCGATTTCGACGGCATCGGGAGACGCGTTGTATAACCCGATCACCGAGGTGCGGCTGCGGTCGAGGACAATTTCCCCCACCGCGCTTCCGCAGGTGAGCATACAGTCGAACATCCGTTCGATGAAGGCGTTGAGCGAAGCCCCGCCGCCGGAAACAGGGACGTTTGCCATAAATTCGTCCAACGCTTTTTGCACGCCGGGAGTCGAAGCCTTGACCGTGAATCCGCCCGCCAGCCGTACCAGCTTCATCAGCGCGGCGTCAATGATCGGCACCGCGTCGCGCAAAGCGCAGAACAGGCGCTGCTCGCCGCCCATCAGCGGAAACGGCGAGGGCGCAAGACGGAAGCGTACCGGTGCGGTCTGAACGGGAACCGCCGGCTTTGACTCTTTTTTGGAAAACAGATTTTTTTTCATAGGTCAACCTTTCTGAAGATCAGTTTCTTGTCGCGGAAGCGACGGGTACCGTGCACGCGGGAGCGGCGTCAAGCGTTGCGACAAGATAACGCATGTCGTCCATGGCGTGGTCGTTTTCTTTTTTGACGGATTCCTTCACCGCGTTGAGATCCCAGCAGTACAGTGAAAATTCACGCAGGATGTCGGTACAGGAGGCGTGGATCCGTATCTTGTCCTGCTGCAATTTCTGGCTGACGAGCCGGATGCCCTTCATCACATCGTTGTTGGCGGGGATGACGCGGAACAGACCGCTTTGGCGGATACATTCGATAAAGGAGGCAGCGGAGGGATCAATGATAACGGCGCGGATGTTTTGAATGCCGACGGTTTCGGCAAGTGCTTTAAGCTTTTCAAAATATTCCGCATCGGTCATCTGCGCCCCCTTTTCTCTGGAAGCGTAGTAAAATTCGCGCAGCCTCCAGTAAACGCCGTCCTTCACACCCCAAAGCCCGACGGACATGGGATTGACGGTACCGTAGTCGCAGGAGAGAAAGTAAGCGGAAAAACCTTTCGTATTGTCGTCGGTGAAGATGTGCCGCTTTTGGTCAAACTGGGGATAAACCAGTCCCTCGGCGGCAGACCATTTTCCGAGAACGAATCTCTCGTAGAACACGCCGGAATAGAGGCTTTGGTATCGCCTTTTAATGGCTTTTGAAAGCGAAGGATTGTCGTCCATGGTAAAGTGGAGATAGAGCGCGTTTTTTTCTTCGCATTTGCAGATCCACTCGCGGTAGAACCAGTGGTATGGGTGATCGGGGTTGCAGTTGAACCAGAAGCGCGAGCCGTTGACGGAACAGCGGGCAAGCGCCTGTTCGACGAAAGAACGCGGCATCAGTGCGACCTCATCAAGCAATACGCCGGCGAGCGTCATGCCTTGGATGAGGGAAGCGGAGGCTTCGTCCTTTCCGCCGAAGAGGTAGAAACGGTTGTGCCTGCCCTTGCAGGAAATGTCCAGGACGTTTTGAGAAACCTTGAAGTCACATTCAAACCCCAAAGACGGCAGTAAAGCGGTGAGCGGAACAATCAGATTTCGCCTGAGTGAATTGATCGTGCGTCCGCAGATGGCGAAGGAACGGTTGGAAAAAGCGGAAAACGCCCATCCGATAAAGGATAGGGACATGCAGGTGGTTTTTCCGCTTCGCACCGCGCCGTCGCAGATAATGGCGTCATAGTGGGCGTAAGGACTTTTTCTGGACCACCAGGTCAGCACCGTGCGCTGTTTTTTGGAGAAGGCGCCGAGACTAAACATGAGATTCCTCTCCTGCCTGATCCAACGCTTCAAAGAAAGCACTGGCGCTGTCCTCCCGATCGCGGCGGGTCATGGTGTCGAGCTGGGCGAGGGCTTTGAGACGGTCAAAGAGCTTGAGCTCCAATCCGTCTTTCGTGCGTCGGATTTCCGCGATGGAAAAAAGATTCATCCGACGGATTTCCTCCTCGTCTGCGCCGCACATCACGAGGCGCACGCAGTCATCGATACTTCCGAAGGCGAGACGCTTGAGTCCGCAGCGGATGTCAAAATCCTCCGCTTCGGGATCCAGCCCGTGCGCCTTCAGAAAATTGCGGACGCGTTTGGATGCCAGCATTTTTTCTCCCGCAGCGGCGGCATCGTCGGGAGGAACTCCCGCACAGACGGCAGCCTCCTTCGGATTGCCGACACGGCAAAACGCATGGCAAAAAATGGTTTCTTTCTGATTCATGCCGAAACTCCTTTCATGGGACGGTACCCACTTAAAGCACGGCAAAAAGGGGGTGTGTGTTCTGAAAAATGGTAATTTATGGCAGAAAACAGAAAGAAAACGGAATTTTTTCATCTTTTAAAGTTACTTTTTTTTGAAAAAATCAAAAAATCACGGGGCGTATTCCTTGATTCGACAAGAAAAGTAACTTTTTAAGATAAAATAAGAATAGCGTTTTCTTTGTAACTTGTCAAGATACAAAATTCACAAAAATCACTTGACAAGCTACCGCGAATCGTGTAGAATAATGTCGAGGTGTTGTAAAATGACAATCGGAGAAAGAATCCGCCAATTGCGGGAAGAACGGAAAATCTCACAGACCGAACTTGCCGAAGCTGCGGAAACCACCAAGCAGAACCTGTATAAGTACGAAAACGGGATCATCACCAATATTCCCACGGACAAAATCGAGAAAATGGCAAAAAAGCTTTCGGTTTCTCCTGCCTATCTGATGGGTTGGAAGGAGGAATCTCTGAACCGAAAAGACGAGGCGGACATTGCGGACGCGATGGAGCGGTTCATCGAACAGCTCAGCACTGCGAAGGAAGCGCTGATGTTTGACGGCGAGCCGTTGGATGACGAATCGCGGGATCTGCTGTTGGCGTCGCTGGAAAACAGCCTGCGAATGGGCAAGAGAATTGCCAAGCAGAAGTATTCCGGAAAGTAAAAGTCCGTTTTAACGGACAGAAATTATGGTACGATGAAAATCGGAAAACC
>DLVP01000088.1 GCA_003445125.1 Oscillospiraceae bacterium
TTCGTCCGATCTCCTTTTACTCGGTTTTGAAATCCTTCGGGATATCCCCGAGGCGCTCGGGAAAATTCCGCATACTGTCTTTTTCGGTAATCGTGCGAATCACGCGGCAGGGAACGCCCGCCGCAAAGCTGTTATCGGGAATGTCCCGTGTCACCACACTTCCCGCACCGATCACGCAATTTTTGCCGATTGTCACTCCCGAACAGACCGTCACATTCGCCGCCAACCAGCAGTTGTCTCCGATCGTTACGGGTTTGGCGTAGCACAGTCGTTTGAGCTCTCCGTTCTCGTCCGCCATACGCCGCCGTTCCTCCGCCACCAACGGATGCACCGGGGTGACAATCGTCACACCCGGACCGAAATCGCAGTGATCGCCGATGGTCACTTTAGCGTCGTCCTGAATGGTCAGATTGAAGTTGGCGAAAAAGTGATTGCCGATATGGGTATGCTTGCCGTAATGGAAATAAATCGGTCCTTGAAACCAAAAATCCTCGCCGATTTCCCCGACAATTTCGCGAATAATTTCCTGTCGGCGCTCGGTTTGAGTTTCATAAGAAGCGTTATACTCCTTATTGAGGTCATGCGTGCGTTGTTTGATTGCTTTCAGCGTCTCGTCTCCCGGAAAAAAGAGCCGTCCGTCAAAAATTTTTTCTTCTTCCTGCATATTCTTCCCTCCTTACAGAAAAGCCGTCGGAAAACCGACGGCTTTTGACTTTATCTGAGAACTGCGCCGATGGCTTCCAGATTCTTCAGTACCTTCCGAATAACCGCTTCCGTTTCCTCATCCACCAGCGTATGGTCGCCGGAACGCAGCACAATATTGAACGCCACGCTCTTTTTGCCGCTTTCGATCTGCTTACCGCGATAGACATCGAACAGCTCCACCCGCTCAAGGATACTTGCGGGAATGGNNGATCGGACACTGTGGTATCGTCATCGCACACCAGTGCCAAATCTCTTGTGGTAGCCGGGAATTTCGGGAGCGGCTTATATTCCTTTTCCGCTCCGCGGTGATCGAACAGATCGTCCAATTCAATCTCCGCCGCGTACATTCTGCAATCCACACCATAGCGCGTCAGCACATCCGGATGAATTTCTCCGAACGTACCGATCCCTTTGCCGTCAACGACAAGATCGGCGCAGCGACCGGGATGATAGGTGGGATTTTCGGTATTGCGGACAACCTCCGCTTCCTGCACGCCCAGCCGATCCAACAGCAGATCCACAACGCCCTTCAAATCATAGAAGTCGATACCGCTGCCATACATTCCCAAAGAAACGACCGGATGCTCGTGCGGCAAATCCTCGCCCTCAATCGGGGTGTAAATCGTGGCAATCTCGAACAGCTTTGCCACTGCATTGCGGTTATTGTAGTTGCGCGTCAAAACATCCAGCATGGACGGCACCGCCGTGGTGCGCATAACCTTCATGTCCTCGCTGAGCGGGTTTTTGATCCGAACCATCTGACGCAATGGGCTGTCTGCCGGCACGCCGATTTTGTCCAGCGACGACTCGCCCACAAACGAGAACGTGATGACTTCATTGAGTCCCGCCGCCGTCAAAAGACGTTTGGTTTCACGCTCAAACTTTTGTTTTTCCGTCAGTGCGCCGTGCGCAACACCGGAGATTTCACGGGTGGGAATAAGATCGTATCCGTGAATTCTCGCAATTTCCTCGGCAATATCTGCTTTATGCTCCAGGTCTGCTCTGAACGACGGCACCAGAATATCGTCACCGTCCATACGGCACTCCAGGCTTTCCAGAATCTTCACCATTTCCTCGCGGGAAACATTCAGATTCAGGAAACGGTTGATCCAATCAACCTGCAATTGAATACGGTGCGGCTCGGTGTGCTTCATTCCCTCGTCGATCTTTCCGCCGACGATTTCCCCCGCGCCCAGCATCTCCACCAGTTCGCACGCGCGATCCAGTGCCGTGGGGCAGGTGTTGGGATCCAGTCCCTTTTCAAAGCGTCCGGAGCTTTCGGTGCGAAGTCCGAGCTGTTTTGCCGTGATACGGACACTCGGTCCGTCAAAGCAGGCAGACTCAAACACGATCGTATGCGTATCGTCCATGATTCCGCTGAATTCTCCGCCCATCACACCGGCAACCGCCATCGGCTTTTCGCTGTCGGCAATGACCAGCATCCGTTCGGTCAAATTCTTTTCTTCGCCGTCCAGAGTGACAATCTTCTCGCCCGCTTTCGCGTTGCGCACGACGATCTGACCGTCCGTCACATACTTATAATCAAACGCGTGCATCGGCTGACCGTATTCCAGCATGACATAGTTGGTAATGTCCACGATATTATTGATCGGACGCACGCCGCTGGCACGCAGACGCTCCCTCATCCACAGCGGAGACGGCTCGATCTTCACGTTTTTCACGATTTTTGCCATATAGCGTTTGCAGAGTTTATCGTTCTCCACGCGCACCTTCAGCAGATCGGAAATATTTTCGCTGTTTTCATGATAGGTCGGGGTATGGCGGATCAGCGGCACGCGGTAGGTCACTGCCGCTTCCCGTGCCAGACCGATGACCGACAGGCAGTCGGGGCGGTTGGAGGTGATTTCAAACTCCACCGACGTATCGTTCAGACGCAGCGCCTCGTGAATATCCTGTCCGACGGTGCAGTCCTCTTCGATAATGAAAATACCGTCTTTGATGGCATAGGGAAAATCGTTGACCGTCAGATTCAGTTCGCCCAACGAGCAGAGCATTCCGTCGCTCTCCACTCCGCGCAGCTTTCCTTTTTTGATCTTCACGCCGCCGGGCAGGGTCGATCCGTCCAGTGCCACCGGCACCAGTGCGCCCGCGAACACATTGTGCGCGCCCGTGACGATCTGGATCGGCGCTTCCTTGCCCACGTCCACCTGACAAATGACCAGATGGTCGGAATTTTCGTGCGGCACTACCGAAAGGATCTTACCGACCACCACCTTCGTGATTTCGGCGCCTTCCGTTTCATAGGTTTCCACTTTGGAGCCGGACATGGTCATCCGCGCCACAAAGTCTTTGATATCGCAATCCAGCTTGACATAATCGGCAAGCCAATTCATGGAAAGATTCATATACTCGCCCCCTTAAAACTGATTCAAGAACCGAAGATCGTTCTCATAAAGCAGACGCAGATCATCAATATGATACCGACGCATGACAATACGCTCAAGACCCATGCCGAAGGCGAATCCG
>DLVP01000215.1 GCA_003445125.1 Oscillospiraceae bacterium
CTCCCGCTGTACGGGATGAAAAGTGATGCGGGAACACTGAAAAAGCGCATTGCCGAACATCTCGGCGTCAATGAAACCGACATTCTGACCACCGATTTGTTCCTGTACAACCCGCAGGAAGGCGTCTGCTTCAACCGACTGATTGCCGCTCCCCGTCTGGACGATTTACAGTGTGCCTTCGCCGCAATGACCGCCTTTTTGCAGGCAAAAGACGGCAAAGGATTGCCGATCTACTGTCTGTTTGACAACGAGGAAGTCGGGAGTCAGACCAAGCAAGGTGCTGCTTCTACCTTCCTGCGCGATGTTCTTTTCCGCATCAGCCATGCCGCCGGTCTTGACGACGAAGCCGTGCGTCGCAAGTTCGCCGACAGTTTTCTTGTTTCCTGCGACAACGCACACGCGGTGCATCCCAATCATGCAGAATACAAGGATCCCAACCACACGGCGGTTCTCAACGGCGGCATCGTCCTCAAGTACAACGCCAACCAACGATACACTTCGGACGCCGTTTCCGCGGGACTGTTCCGTTTGATTTGCGAAAAAGCACAGGTGCCGCTTCAGTATTATGCCAACCGTGCCGATATGCCGGGCGGCTCCACGTTGGGAAACATTGCCGACACGCAAGTTTCCGTCAACACCGTGGACATCGGTCTTCCCCAGCTTGCCATGCACTCGGCAATGGAAACCGCGGGTGCCGAGGACACCGAATACATGGTCAGGGCGCTGGAACGGTTCTATCAGACTTCGATTTCACTTCAAAAAGACGGCAGTTATTTTATCGCCGACTAAAAAAAGTTCGCGCCGCCTCCTTTCGGGAGGCGGCGTGTACTTTTTTACTGACGGAAAAACGAGTCGTCAAAAATTTTGGACGCAAAATACAGCGTGAAATCCTGATCGTTTGACCACGGATCGTCTTTCTCGCAACGGATACCGTCGATCATAAAGGGATACAGATGTCCGCAGGTTCCCTGGAATTTTTCATTATACAGGCAGAAGCAATTGCGCATCTCCTCTTCTGCTTCCCGAAGCCCCTGTGCGTCACCGACCGCTTCGGCACAGCACCGCTGCGACCACGCAGACAGGCAGCTCCAGTAGTGCGGGAACGTATCGCCGAAAATGCCCGTTTTTCCCGCCCAATAAACATCCCAATAACGGATCGGGTGACGGTACAGGTGGCAGTCCGGCTGCAATCCGTTGAACCGAAGCAGATACTTCAAATGATGTGCCGACGCTTTCCTGTACTTTTCCTCACCGGTCAAAAAGTACAGCTGCGCCGCATACGCGACCACAGGGCTGACGATGGTCTGCTCAAACACCACTTCGTGCGCCGGATAATCCAGATCATTCAGGAGCATATTGTCCACATGCTGTTTGAACCATCCGATCAATTCCTCGGCTTCCTCATCCATTCCCGCATCGCGCAATGCCGTTACCTGCTGATACATCAACAGTCCGTTCGGGTAGAACTTCAATCCGCCGATCTGATAATACACACGCATCATCCGCATCATGATTTCCAGATACCGTTTTTCGCCGAAAACAGCATAGAACTCACTCATCAGGGTCGCTACCCACGGAGCATTGTACAGACGCGGAGACTCGGCATAGCGGCGGATCGCGTGGTAGACCTTGCCGGTTTCCGGATCGTATATCTCGCGTTCGTAAAAAGCCGCAAAGCGCTTCATGCTTTCCAGTACCTGCGGGTCTTTGTGGCGACGCAGATAGGCACAAACCGTAAACGCCATTCCCAGTCGTTCCGTGCTGGCGTTATGAGCGCCGAAAACCGTATCGTAATACAGATTTCCGTCCTCGTTGTCATAGATCATATAGGCGCCGTCAAGAGGACTTCCGGGCTTGAGATACTGCTGCTTTTGCACAATAAAATGCGCGCGTTTTTCCAAAAGTGTCTCAAAATCACACATGGACATCAGTCGGGTATGCGTGTTGATTCCGTTGATTTTCAGGTCAAAGCGAACCTCTCCGATTTTGTCCGTCGGATAGGAAACCGTCAGTTTGTTTCCCTGCACCTCAAACGGAACTTTTTCCTCGCCGACAAGCACCGATGCCGTGCGGATATCCTCTTTCACTGTTGCCGAGAATTCCAGACGAGCCGTACCCAACGGAGTAAAGGTCGGGGCGTTGATTTCCACATAGCGGTCGTATGCACGCAGTTTTTCTTTGAAGTCCTCGGAATTTTTCCACGAAAAGAACTCGAATTCCAGTGTATACCCGTTTTCCGTATCCAGAACCAACGGTCCCGGATGAAGCAGAAACATTCCGCGCCGTTGTTTTCCCTGCACCTCATAACGCGCATCCATCGGCTCACGGTGATCCACGCTGTAACAACTAAGATCCCCCTCGGTGACCATCATGCCGACATTTTGCTCCGACACGCCCATGCGCGTCAGCTGCACATACGACGAATCCCCGCCGCACCAGATGTGCGCGTGGCAGCAATGCTTCAGTGCCACTCCCGCAGTATCGTACATATCCGAAAAGCTCGCCGTAATTGCCAGATCGCCGCGGCAGAAAAAATCTTCATTGGTAAACACATTTTCAAAATGATAGCGTTCAAAATAACGTCCGTTTTCACGGAAGCCTTTGGTCACCGTCACGCGCACGCGTTTGTCCTCAAACACACAGACCACATCGTGATCCCGCTTTTGTGCGCTGACAAACGGCAAAGGCGACGCCGGAGGATAGCCGTTCGGTCTCTTGTCATAATTCCCGATACGCTGCGGAATCAGACAAGGAACGCCGAAGGTTCCGGGGCCGCCTACCCAGTTCATATGATGAGGATCTTCCCGAAGTGAGAGAGAAAAGGTCGCTCCGGTCAGTTCGTCTATTTTTACGGAAAATTCTTTGCTTTGTACTTCTAACAGAAAAATCACACCTTTCTATCAGAAGTATACTTTCAATCCGAAGTTTTGTCAATCCGGATTTTTGAAAAATTCTTTCATTTCTACCGGAATTCCCCCGTTCAAGCGGGATTTTTCCGCCGCCAGCGCCATCGTAT
>DLVP01000012.1:0-156 GCA_003445125.1 Oscillospiraceae bacterium
ATCTGTTTTCCCCGGACAAAAAATTCACCACCTGGCGCCGTCTCTGGATCGCCCTTGCCCGTGCGGAAAAAGCACTCGGTCTGCCAATTTCCGACGAACAGATTGCCGAAATGGAAGCACACCGCGACGATATCAACTATGACGTCGCCGCCGCCC
>DLVP01000012.1:221-4358 GCA_003445125.1 Oscillospiraceae bacterium
ACGCCTACGGCGTGCAGTGTCCGAAAGCCGCCGGGATCATTCATCTGGGCGCGACCTCCTGCTATGTCGGCGACAACACCGACATCGTTATTATGAAAGAGGCTCTTGTGCTGGTGCGCAAAAAGCTCATCAATGTGATTGCTCTGCTGGCAAAATTCGCAGACAGCTACAAAGCGCTTCCCTGCCTTGCCTACACCCATCTCCAGCCCGCTCAGCTGACCACCGTCGGCAAACGCGCGACGCTGTGGATCAACGAGCTTTACGACGATCTGTGCGAGGTTGAACACCGCATTTCCTCCCTGAAGCTGCTCGGTTCCAAGGGAACCACCGGCACACAGGCGAGCTTTGTGGAGCTGTTTGACGGCGACGGCGAAAAAATCGACCGTCTGGAGGCGATGATCGCCGAAGATATGGGATTTTCCGCCTGCGTTCCCGTCTCGGGGCAGACCTATTCCCGCAAAACCGACTATTTTGTCCTTTCCACCCTCTGCGGCATTGCACAGACGGCAAGCAAATTTGCCAATGATCTGCGTATTCTCCAGAGCTTTAAGGAAATGGAAGAACCGTTTGAAAAGCATCAGATCGGTTCCTCCGCCATGCCCTACAAACGCAATCCGATGCGCGCCGAGCGTATCACGGCGCTGGCACGGTATGTCATGAACGACTCGCTCAACCCCGCCTTCACCGCGGCAACCCAATGGTTTGAGCGCACACTGGACGATTCCGCCAATCGCCGCATCGCCGTTTCCGAAGCTTTCCTCGGCACCGACGCGATTCTCAATCTGCTGCTTAACGTCTGCGACGGACTGGTGGTGTACCCGAAGGTCATCACTGCCCGCGTCATGCGGGAGCTGCCCTTCATGGCAACGGAAAACATCATGATGCACGCGGTGAAAAAAGGCGGCGACCGTCAGCAGCTGCACGAAAAGCTGCGCGAACATTCGCTTGCCGCTGCCGCCCGCGTCAAGGAGGAAGGCGAAGAAAACGATCTGATCGACCGCATCGTCGCCGATCCCGCCTTCGGACTTTCCAAGGAGGAGATTGACCGCGTGCTGCTGCCGCAGAATTTCACCGGACGCAGCCGTGAGCAGGTGGACAACTATCTGAACACTTTCATCCGTCCGCTTCTCGAACAAAACGCCGATCTGCTCGGAGAAAAGGCGGAAATCTCCGTCTGACCGAAAGGAGCCTCCGATGAACGAACCGACCTTTTCCCATCCGTCGAAATGGCGGGAAACGTGCGATCCCTTTGCCCTGCATTTTTCGGATTTTCGGCTCCGAACCGTCCTTGGCTATCCACACGCGGGAAACGACGTGTTTCACGTGCAGGGAACGCAGGGGGGCAAAGAGATCACGGCATACCTCAAGGTTGCCCGCGGGAACAACAGCGCCCGTCTGAAGCGCGAAGCCGCCGTGCTGTCCGAGCTGAATCACCCGCTGTTTCCGAAAGTGATCGAAAGCGGCGAATCGTTTCTTCTGACCGAAGAAATGCCGGGACGCCGGCTTTCGGTGATTGTCGGCGAGAACGAGGACATGGCGTCGCTGTCTTATATGGAAGAATACGGCGAAGCACTGAGCCTTCTGCACACGCTCAGCCCCTCCGTCGGACCGCAAGCCGAACGTGTGTTTTTCCGTCCGCCCACAGCAGATGAGCTGCACGCTCTGGATCTTTCCTTTCTCCGCGGATTTTTCGAGGCGGCACCCGCTTCTTCACCTGCGGTTTTCTGCCACGGGGATTTCCACTATGCCAATCTCCTGTGGGAAAATCATCATCTGAGCGCGGTGCTGGATTTTGAACTGTGCGGATACGGCAATCGGGATTTTGACATTGCCTGGGCGCTGTTTCTCCGTCCGGGACAAAAATTCCTCAAAACCGACGCCGAGCGCAGCCGTTTTCTGGAAGGATACCGCAAGCACGGTGACTTTGACGCCAAAGCGGTTGCCTATTACACGGCACAGTGCTATGTTCATTTTCTGCGTTTTTGCGGGGACGATGCCGACTACGCTTCTTTTATCCGCGAACAACTGAACAAACTCGGAATCTGACGATTGGGCGGGAGGCGTTTTCTCCCGCCTTTTTCTTTTATTTTTCGCGTCTTCTCTTGATTTTTTTTGCGTTTTTTTGTATAATATACAGATAAGTACAAACCGTGATAAGGGTGTTGCTTTTGACTGAGAAATCCACCGTCGTTTCGCCGCGCGAAATCGAGCGGCAGGCGGACTATATCCGCAGAATCCGCGACATGATTCCCGTATTGAAGCGGGAAAAAAATCTTTCCACCTACTTTGTCCACAGCTTCGGCTGTCAGCAAAACGCCGCCGATTCGGAAAAAATCAGCGGGATGCTGTCGGACATGGGGTTTGAAAAAGCCGAATCGGCGCAGATTGCCGACATCATCTTTTTCAACACCTGCGCCGTGCGCGAAAATGCCGAGCTTCGTGTGTTCGGCAATGTCGGCGAACTGAAAAAACAAAAACGCGAAAATCCCAACCGCATCATCGCGCTGTGCGGCTGTATGACCCAACAGGAACAGGTGGCAGCCAAGATCCGCGAAAGCTATCCGTTTGTCGATCTGGTGATCGGCACGGGAGTGCTTCACAGGATTCCCGAATTTCTTTTTGAAATTCTCACCGAACACCGCCGCCTCTTTGAGTCCTCCGATGGCTGTGACAGCATTACCGAAGGGTTGCCCGTCCGCCGCGAAGATCCGATCAAGGCATGGCTCCCGATCATGTACGGGTGTGACAATTTTTGTTCCTACTGCATCGTTCCCTATGTGCGGGGGCATGAGAGGAGCCGTGAGCCGCAGGATATTTTAAGAGAATGTGAAAAGCTGGTTTCTGATGGCGTTGTGGAAGTTATGCTCCTTGGACAGAACGTCAATTCCTACGGGCACGACCTTGAGAATCCCTGTTCTTTTGCCGAGCTCCTTACTGCAGTTGCGGAGGTTCCGGGAATCCGGCGTGTCCGCTTTATGACGCCGCATCCCAAAGATATGGGGACGGATGTCCTGGAAGTGATCCGGGATCATCCGAACATCGCGCGCCACATCCATTTTCCTCTCCAGTCCGGCTCCAATGAGATCCTGAGGAGAATGAACCGCCGCTACACGAGAGAGCAGTTCATGGAGCGGGCGGCAGAAATTCGCGCCATGATTCCGGATGCCGCCATCACAACGGACATCATCGCAGGCTTCCCCGGAGAGACATCAAAGGACGTGGACGACACGGTGGATGTCATTGAGAAAGTCGGCTTTGACAACGCCTACACCTTCATTTACTCCCCGCGAAAGGGAACGCCTGCTGCCGCCATGGAGCAGGTTCCGAAGGAAGAGGTCCAGAAGGGCTTTGACCGGATTCTTGCCGCCGTGCAGGAGAGTGCAAAAAAGCGTGCGGGGGCGCTTGCAGGAAGGACCATGACGGCTCTTGCCGAGGAGGTCAACACGCAGGATCCGCAGTATATCACCTGCCGTCTTTCGAATAACATCATCGTTCATGTAAAGGGCGATGCGTCCATGATCGGGCATTTTTATGACGTGACGCTGGACGAGTGCCGGAATTTCTATTATTTCGGGACGGTTCTTCGGGAAAACGAACGGGGCTATTAAGCGGGAGAGTCCGATTTTTGTTCTGCCGCATGGCAGGGCAGAAGCATTACAGGTTTGGAGTTAACAGTTATGTCATTTCCGAAAATCGAAGATGTCTCGCCGATGATGCAGGAGTATCTGCGCACGAAGCAGGCACATCCGGAGTGTCTTTTGTTTTACCGGCTGGGTGATTTCTATGAAATGTTCTTCGACGATGCAAAGATCGCATCCAAGGAGCTGGAGCTCACGCTGACAGGGAAGTCCTGCGGCCTGAACGAGCGCGCGCCGATGTGTGGCATTCCGTTCCACGCGGTGGACATTTACATCGCAAAGCTCGTGGAAAAAGGCTACCGCGTTGCCATCTGTGAGCAGGTGGAGGACCCGCGGTTTGCAAAAGGACTCGTCAAGCGCGAGGTCACAAGAATCGTGACCCCCGGAACCAATGTCAGCCCGGAGACGCTCGACGAACACAAGAACAATTACATCATGGCGGTTTTCTACGACGCAGGGACATGCACAAGCGGTCTTGCCGTCAGCGATATTTCCACAG
>DLVP01000180.1 GCA_003445125.1 Oscillospiraceae bacterium
CTTCACTTTGGCAATTTAGGTTCTTTTTTCTTTCATTCTACCACATGAACAGTCCATTAAAACGGACTTTTGCGATCGGGATGAATTTTTATATTCCCATTACATAAAACCCGCGCGTGGCTTTTTGAAGCCAGCGAACGACCGTCTCATACTCCGGCGGTTTTTCGGCGAGGATTCGTTCGACAATCGGCGCGACCGCGGTCGGCGGATAGTAGTTGACCCCGCAGAGGTCCAGCGGTCCGCTTTTTAAGTTGGCGTACAAGCCGTCGCCGAGGCAGGCGGCATACGCGTTATAAAACGGCAGATCTTCCGCGTACAGCGAACCGATCTGTTCAAGCACAAGGCGGTCGGGCGACAGCCTTTCGTTGAGCGGCGTATGTTCGGGCAGGAAGCAGTATTGCAGCTCTACCCAATCGCCGCCTCCTTTTTCTTCCGAAAAAAGCATCGTTTTCTCCTTTCACTTTGCCATAGCGTTTTTGACGGAAAGCAGAATGTGGCACACGGCAAACGGCACCGCAAAACCCGTCAGCAGCACCGAGCGCAGCATGATTCCGCTGAACAGAAACACTGCCGAGGGAAGAACCGACAGCGCAACGGCGCGGAAAACCGTACTTTTTCTAAAGCAGATTGCCCAGATGAGACAATAGGCGGCAATCAACACGGCATTGACCGAAAGGTACACGATCAGCGCGCGGTCAAACCAAAAGCCGAACCATGTACCGGGGATATTCACCGCCATGCACCCGAAACAGCCGAATCTTCCGATCTGTTCGACGGTTTCCACCGCGCGGTTTTGCCATTTGTTTTCAAAGCCGTCCTTGCATTTGGCGGCAAACACGAGATTGGGAATCATGATGACGGCGAGCATCGCCAGTCCGTACCAATTGAACCAACTCATTTTTCTCGCTTCCTTTCTATGCCATGAGTATAGCACTTTTTCTTGTCTTTTGCAAACAAAAAGCGGCGGCGGTCATTCTGACCGCCGCCGCAGGGCTGATTTACCGTTGTTTCTTTTTGGCGATTGCCGCCGCGCCGCAGAGCAGCGCCAGCACTGCCCACGGCATGGCGCTTTCTCCGCCGGTCGGGATATTGCCCTTCTGGTCGTCGCCGCTCTTGAGGCGGTCAATCACGAGCATCCATTCTGGAACCTCCACGGTTGCCGCCGAATTGAGGAAATACCGGTCGCAGTCGCCGCAGTACCAATGATCGAAGTGTCCTTCTTCCTTCTCCGTTGCGTGACGGTACGGAACATAGTGCAGATCGGTGTGATTGTTTTTGTCAATCGCGCCGTAAAACTCGCCGCAGTATTCGCATTTTGCTTTTCTCCAGCAGGTTGCCGTGCCGCCGCTGTGCGCCGTTTGATGCAGCTTTTCGGTGCAGTTTTTGCACTCGATCCAGTGCGTGCGTTCGTCGTGGCGGTAGCCCGGCAGTTCGACGTGTCCCTGCGCGGGAACTTTTCCTTCGCACGCGGAGCAAATCGTTTCCTTGGTGCAGGAGAGCGCGTTGGTGTTGCCCTTGTGGTCGCAAAGCGTCCATTTTGCCTTAATCGTCAGGTTTTGTGCGGGCATGGTCGTGGGAATCTCGGTGTTCCAGCCGTCGAAAAGATAGCCTGTTTTCTTCGGGTCGGCAGGTTTGGTGATGACCGTGCCGTAGTCCTGTGTGATGGGGGCAACGGCGCTGCCGCCGTCGGTGTCAAACGTGATGGTGTAGGAATTGACCGTCCACTTTGCCGTAACTGTCCGATTTTCGGCAGGCATCGTCGTCGGGAACGCGACGTCCCAGCCCGCGAAGGTATAGCCTGTTTTCGTCAGAGTCGGGGTGGTGACGGCAGTGCCGTAGTCCTGCGTAATGATGATGTCCGCGTCGCCGTTTTCGGGCTTCACGGTAATGGTGTAGGAATTGACTGTCCACTTCGCCTTGATCGTCAGGTTCTCGGCGGGCATCGTGGTCGGAAACGCGACATCCCAGCCCGCGAAGGTATAGCCCGTTTTCGTCAGGGTCGGAGCGGTGACGGCAGTGCCGTAGTTCTGAGTAATGGTAAAGTCCGCATCGCCGTTTTCGGGCTTGACGGTAATCCTGAACATACGGATCGTCCACCCGGCGTACAGCGTCATATTCCCCATCACCGGATCGCTGAAGTCCCACTTCTGCGTGCAGGCAGCGTCTTTATACCAGGTGAAGTCGAAATAGTAGCCCTCCCTTACGGGGTCATCGGGTTTGTCAACAGGGTCGCCCTGCCGTATATCCCTTGTTGCCGGACCGGTCAAGGTGCCGCCGTTGGGATCAAAGGTGACCGTGTAAAGAGGAGCTTCTTGCCACATTGCGTACAGGGTACAGTTCTCCGTTTTGTCATACGGATTTGCGCTGTTGCCGTTTTCATAGCTGTATTGCCTGCCGCCCCACTTCTGGTCAAACCAGCCGATGAAAATATAGCCCCTGTACACCGGTACAGGCATCTGATCGAGCGCCTCACCGTAGGTGACGGTCATGGTCTCCGGTGTCACCCTATCGCCGCCGTTGGGATCAAAGGTGACCGTATAGGTATTCGCGGTCCATTTTGCGTACAGAGTAATCTCCTCGGTGACCGTGTGGTTCGCGTAATCCCACGCCGTACCGTCAGCCTTATACCAACCGCCGAAGGTGTAACCCGCTCGGTCATTGGGCTTGATCTTGTCGGAAATCTGCCCGTTCTCGCAGAAATAGCGCTCAGGATAGTCCATCGTGCCGCCGTTCAATGCAAAGGTGACCTTGTGGTAGCTGTAACCGTTTGCACCGAGCGATTTTTCTCCAACGATGCCCAAGGGGCTGTGTGCGCCGCCGAACTGAGCCTGCTCACTGTTGTTTATTATCAGTTCGCTGAATGTGCTGCCGCTGCCTTGGATAGTGCTGTTACTTTCAAGCACGACCGTGCCGCACACCGTGCCGCCGCCTGCGTTCATCGTGCCTTTTTTCAGGTAGAGGGCGCTGCCGTTGACCGCTGTGCAGTCGGCGATAGATCCGCCGGTCATGGTGAATGTGCCGTTCTTGTTGCCCACGTACACGCCGCCACCGCGGCCAGCCTTGCAGCTTTTGATAACGCCGTCGATCAGCTCGAACGTGCCTACAACCACGGCCACACC
>DLVP01000197.1 GCA_003445125.1 Oscillospiraceae bacterium
CGGTGTCGTCTTCGGTTGCGGTACCGAAAGCGTCATCCAATGCGTTTTCAAATCGGTCGATGACAATGTGAGTCAACGTTTCGTCAGCCAAACGCACGGTGACAAAATTTGTGATGCAGAAGCGAACCAAAATGACTTTTTGCGGCGAAAACCCGGAAATTTGCGGAAGAATTTTCTCCTCAAGCAAATCACCGAGTAGCTTTGCTTTCTCGATATTTCCGTTTTCCAATTGAAGCTTAAAGGCATGAGCGGCGGCGTCACCCGTGGAACTGTCGTCCTGTTCGGCGACACCGGCAATTTTCATATCTCGATCTTCAAAATCTGTCATTTGGTTCACCGCCTTTTTATTCTTTGTTTTCGGCAAGCGCCGCTTCAAGGGCACACGCCAACTGATCCGGACATGAGGTATTTTTCATTCCGCATTTGAGCCCGCGCAGTTTTCCGAGAACGTCCGTTGCTTTCTGTCCTTCGACAAGGGCACTGATGCCTTTGAGGTTGCCGTTGCATCCGCCGACAAAGGCAAGATTTTTCACAACGCCGTCCTCGAGGTCAAAGGTAATCTGCCGGGAACATACGCCCTTGGGAGTGTAAGTGTATTTCATGATAAAACTTCCTGTCATTTTGATTTTAAAGCAAACAGATCTTTCAGCTGTTGATCGGTAGTAATGCAAGTAGCGATCGGATTCGGACGCTTGGCATACATTCCGTGAAAATCCGTGCCGCCGGTGGTGATCAGTGAATATTTGGTACAGAGTTCGAGAATATGCTACGTGTCCCGATTGGTGTTTTTCGGATGATAGTATTCGATTCCGCGAATCAGTTTTTTTTTCGCCAGTTCTTCGGCAAGCTCAAAGCTTTGGTACACGCCCGGATGAGCCAGCACGGGAATGGCACCTGAAGAAAGAACCACGCGCAGCGCGTCGTAAACATCCGGATATTCTACCGGTTCATAGCAACTGCCGTCTTTTTCGTCGAACAGTTCCCGATAAAGATCGCCGTACATTTCGCCGGTATATCCCGCTTCCATCAGGGCGCACATGAGATGCTGCTTGTAAATGCAAAGGCTGCCTTGAGAAAATTTCAGCACATTTTCGGCAATGATCGGGAAGAAGCGCATGACATTTTTGAGCATTTGCGTTCCTGCTTTGGCGCGGCTGTTGATGATTTTACTGCACATAGCGTCGATCAAAACGGTTTTGTCGGGAAGATAGCAAAGAATGTGTGCTTTTCTGCCGCGTGATTTATCAAGCACGGAAAGCTCCAGCCCGGGAATTAGCGACACGCCGTAACGCTCGCAAAGTACTGCCGCGCGCTTGATTCCCGCCATAGTATCATGGTCGGTAACGGCAAGAAAATCAAGCCCCATACGCTTGGCATAGGCAACCAGTTCTTCCAGTCCCATGGAACCGTCGGATATTCTGCTGTGACAGTGAAGATCACCGATCATACGGATCTAACACCTTTCGGATTATTTGTTGAAATAGAGGATGCCCAATGTGCCGGGACCACAGTGAACGGAAATTGTGCATCCGGCAGTGGTTTCATAAATTTCATCAAAGTGCTGATATTTTTTGACCGCGTTCATGGCAATCTGCACGACTTCGGGGTCGCAGTGAGAGTGCGTGATGAAAATGCGGCGGGGATCTATGTCATCATGCCCCTCCAGACGGTCTTTGATGTAATTTTCAATGCAGGAGGCGAGCTTTCCGCGGTATTTTTTTCCGACGGACATAGCACCGTCATTGACCTCGATGCAGGGCTTCAGTTGCAGCAGATTGGCGCCGAGTGCGGCAAGGGAAGAACACCGACCGCCTTTATACAGGTATTTCAGTGTGTCGATCACAAAGCTGACGTTGAGCTTGTCTGCCATTTGGTTGACATAGTCCACAATTTCCGTGGCACTCATGCCTTTGTCGCGGCAAACAGCAGCTTCCAGCACCAGCTGCCCGATACCGGTGGAAAGATTCTTGCTGTCTATATTGTAGCAGCCCTCAAAATCCTGTGCTGCCATGCGGCAGTTGTTGAAGGCGGCAGACATTTTGCTGCTGATGTTAAAATGTACGACTTCACAACCCTCGTCGGTGCATTTTTTAAACCAGTCACGGTAAAACTGATCCGGAGCGGCAGCGGTTTTTGCGAGTTCGCCGGTTTTGTTGAAATAATCAAACACATCTTTTGCGGTCACATCCACGCCGTCGGAATAGGATTCCGTTCCGAGGATGATCGGCAGAGAAAGGATTTTTACGTCGTATTTTTCCGTGAGTTCTTTGGAAAGGTCACAGGAACTGTCTGCTGAGATGATGATTTTTTTCATAAACGTCCTCCTGATGTCAAATGCCGACACGAGAAAATTATATGCAAAAAGTGCCGAATAAATTCAAAGGCGGCATTCAACAAATCGTAACTTGTCTTTTATTCTAACAGAAAATGCAGAAAATTACAATATGTTTTCCCGATTTTGTATAAAAAATACGCTCTTGAAGAAACTGAATTTATAGTGTAAAATGAAGAAAAGGGGGCGGGAGGATGTCCGGATTCTGTCATTTGCACTTGCATACCTGTTACAGCCTACTGGACGGTGCTTGCAAATTGGAAGATGTGATGAAAAAAGCGGTGCAGTTGGGACAAACTGCGGTAGCGATCACCGATCACGGAGTCATGTACGGCGTCGTGGAGTTTTACAAGCTGGCACAGAAATACGGTCTTCGTCCGATCATCGGATGTGAAGTCTATGTTGCCCGCGGATCCCGGTTTGAAAAAACGGGGCGCGCGGAAAACCCGCCGTACCATTTAATTCTGTTATGTGAAAACAATACAGGTTATCAGAACCTGATCAAGCTGGTTTCTTTGGCATATACGGAAGGCTTTTACGGAAAACCGCGGGTAGACAAGGAACTGCTCAAACAGTATTCCGAGGGGTTGATTGCCCTTTCCGCGTGTCTTGCGGGCGAGATTCCGAGAAAGCTTTCGAGCGGTCGGTATGACGAAGCGAAAAAAGCGGTGGAGGAATATATCGATATTTTCGGAAAAAATTCGTTTTTCATCGAATTGCAGAATCATCGCACGGCGGAACAGCAGCGGATTCTTCCGGATCTGATCCGCCTGTCGCGCGAATGCGGTGTGGAGTGCGTGGCAACCAACGACGTACACTATGTCGATCCGACCGATGCACAGGTGCAAAAGGTACTGGTATGTATTCAGACCAACAAAACGGTGGATGAAGAAAACAGCCTGCTGTTTGAGACGGATGAGTTTTACATGAAGTCCGAACAGGAAATGCTGGATTTGTTTTCTTATGCTCCCGAAGCGGTGTATAATACGCAGAAAATCGCCGATCGCTGTCAGGTAACCTTTGAGTTCGGTGTCATCAAACTGCCCTTTTTCAAAACTCCGGACGGCAGTGATCACCGCGAGTTTTTTGAAGGTCTGTGCCGGAAAGGTCTGCGGGAACGGTACGGAGAAAACCCGGAAACGGCGGTCACCGAGCGGCTGCGGTACGAACTTGATGTAATCGAAAAAATGGGCTATGTGGACTATTATCTGATCGTTTGGGATTTTGTCAACTATGCCAAAAGCGTCGGCATTCCCGTCGGACTCGGACGCGGATCGGGTGCCGGAAGCATCGCGGCTTACTGCATCGGCATTACAGGTATCGATCCGATTCGCTACGATCTTCTTTTTGAACGTTTTCTGAATCCGGAACGCATCAGTATGCCGGATTTTGATATTGATTTCTGCTATGTCCGCAGGCAGGAAGTCATTGATTATGTGGTGAGAAAATACGGTGCCGATCATGTGGCACAGATTGTCACC
>DLVP01000177.1 GCA_003445125.1 Oscillospiraceae bacterium
CTACCGCAACATGACAGATGAGCCTTCTGTTATCCGCGTGGCTTCTTCCAAAGTCAATGCCAGCACAGCAGGCGGAAGTTTGGAAAATCTTTATGACAGTGATACACTTAAAGGATGGAGAACCAACAACTGGAGTGTTGCCTTTAATAATGGCGCTAATCATATCACCCTTGATTTTACTTTTGCCTATCCGGCAAATCTCACGGATTTGAGCATTTTCTGGGCGTGCCAAGCAAAAGGAGCGACTTACTGGACCGCTCATGATATAATCGGAGATAATCATTTGGACGGTTCAACTCGTGCTTCCGAGTACGAAGTCTATGCTTCAGAATCTGATACCGCCGATTATGAACTGGTGTACACCTTCAACGGAAATTCCGATACAAATCTTGATGAAATCAGTCTTTCCGGCAAATTGGCAAAACGTGTGAAGATTAAACTTCTCAGACAAAAAGATACCGGACAAGTCGGTATCCGTGAAATCACCTTCAAGGGTTATACCAGATGCGACACCGTTTCCGATCCCGGCGATTTCAACCTGCTTTATAAGAGCGGCACAAAGGAACTGAAATTCCCGATGACCGTTCGTACACTGGACAATGTCAGCCCCGAGGCAGATTTTGCCGCTTCCAAATGGTCGATTACCGGCGGTACAATCACTTCTGTGACCTGTGCGCCTTCCGCAAACACCATACCCGATTGCTACACATGGGATGTGCTGGTGACAGTCGCTCCGAACAACGGTGCTGACGTGATGATGGATTTGACGCTTCCTGCGTCCTACCTCACCACACCGACTCTGAGCTATACCCGTACCGCAGCGGAAGATCAGTTTGATACTTCCATCATGGACGGCGAAAACTCGATCACCTTCAATCTGAAGAATATCCGCAACATCACAGTGGACGGTACCAAATTCGATACAGTGGAAGCCTACATCAGAACACAGGTTCCGAAGGCGGGCGCTACTTATAACGGCTATACCGATCTTTCTTTGGAAGTTTTGAGCGTGGATAACGACGGAAACATCTTCTCGAACGATGTGTTCAAGATGGGCATCGATAAGTTCATGAAGGTGGAAGACGGCTACTACGTCGCCAATGTTCCCTATAAGAAGAACACGGACGGCGTGGACAGACTCCGTGCAGTAATCGTTCTCTACGGCAAAAACGCCAAAGGCGAAAAAGTGGAAATCGACCGTGTAACCGTGGTTTCCGAAACCGTAGAAACTTCGTATGTCGCTCCGGTGGAACAGACCGATGCTCAGAAGATGAAGGATCATACCACGATCTTTGATATTCTGGATCAGCTGTATGCACAGGCGGCATCCTACGATCTGCCGAAACTCACCGATGCAGATTGGGATTTCTACATTCAGTTGCTGAAAGTCCGTGAAACAAAAGATGCTGACAAGATCATCGCAAAAGATGACAAGGGCAACTATTCCGGTACGGCTTATGACGCTTATCGTGAAGCAAAAGAAGCAGATAAGGCGGCGACCACAAAAGATCTGGTGCTTGATCTGCCGAGTGGAAAATCCGGTGTTTCCACCTACTACTGCTGGAACTACCTGAAGAATATGCACGCGGATTCGATCACCTTTATCGCACACGGCATTCAGGCAATCCCCAGTGGTATCACCGCTTATCCGGAATACTATTTCAGCAATGACTGGACAACGTATTCGATCACGATCAAGAGTGAGGATTACTCCCGCTTGAACTATGACGGCGGCGCTACCTATTTCAAACTGGATATGAAACCGCTGATCAACTTCGATAACAATGCAGTGGATTCTGCGGCGGCGTACAACTCGATTCTGCGCAGCTTCGGCAGCAATCAGATCGTTCCGCTTATCTTCCGTCTTGACTGGGCTCCCTGGACGGGCGGCAAGATCAGCACTCCGTTTGATAAGGCGACAATCAATGTTTCCTTGCCGAGCGGCTGGATTGAGAACTACGGCAACCGTGAGATCGCGGTGTACAGAACCGGCGACTATAAGCGCAGCGAAGACAACGATGTTACGCTGACACTGGTTTCCGATAACCTCGCTCCGGATGTCGCTTATGACAGCGCAACCAATACCTATACGCATACCCTGCATTTCGAGGTTCCTGCAAACAAACTGTGGGATACCTACGCAATCATCAACACCAGCAAGATCACCAACTCTGCTCCTTCGATCATCGGCGGTTCCGAGGTCAAGGACGTTCCGGTGACCGGCGGCGATCTGGCTGAATAATCACAGGATTCTGTGATTACAGAAAAAACTTCCGCGCCCGCGGCATTCGCCGCGGGCGCGGTTTTGCGTTCCCGCACTTTGCAAAAACTTCGGAAATCTGTTTTTTAAACAAATAATCGGTTTTGCGGAAACTTTAGCGCGTCCTGCCGTTGCCACACCGAAAAATGTTTTCAGCGGGTGTTTTTTTGAGAACCGTAACCCACCCGTTTTTGTGTATTCTTGAAAGAAACGCCTGTTTTTCGGACAAGCGGTGCCGTTCTGTCAGTGACTGCCCGGATTTTCACATAGAATTGTATAAAAAATAAAGCGCGCCCGAAGAAACCTTTCGGCTTCTTCGGGCGCGTGGGATTTGAAAGATCAATGCAATGAATTTGAATCCATGCAATCGGAAAATCAGCAGTGCCAGATGTTGTCGGCGTATTCCTTTACGGCACGGTCGGCAGAGAAGAAATAGGAATTTGCCGTGTTGATCATGGACATCTTCTGCCACAGGTATTTGTCGGCGTAGAGGGCGGCGGAATCCTTGCGGCGATCGGCGTAACTCTGGAAATCCGCCAGCGCCATGTAATAATCCGAAGTCCGCAGCATTCCGGCAATGTCCTCAAATTTTTCTCCCGCAATGCCCGATTCCAGCATGGCAATGACTTTTTTCAGACTGTCGTTTCCGTCAATCACGCTTTGCGGACGGTATCCCTGCCGGCGCAGTGCATTGACTTCATCAGCCCGCATACCGAACAGCAGAATGTTCTTTTCACCGACGTTTTCAAAAATTTCGACATTCGCGCCGTCGAAGGTTCCCAGCGTAATGGCGCCGTTGAGCATAAGCTTCATGTTGCCGGTGCCGGACGCCTCGGTTCCGGCAAGAGAAATCTGCTCGGAAATTTCAGCCGCCGGCATGAGAAGCTCGGAGAGTGTGACGTTGTAGTCCTCCAGATACAGCACCTTTATCATGCTGCTGATGCGTTTGTCCTGTTCGATCAGCTTTCCGATCTGATAGATCATTTTGATGATGCGCTTGGCAAGGAAATAGCCGGGTGCCGCCTTCGCGCCGAAGATATAAGTGCGCGGGTGAATGGCGGCATCGGGATTTTCCTTCAGATAGATATATGTGGACAGAATGTCCAGCGCGTTCATGTGCTGGCGCTTGTATTCGTGGAGACGTTTGACCTGTACATCGAAGATCGAAGCGGTGTTGATGATTTCACCAGTCTTGTTCTTGACGTATTTTGCCAGACGCTTTTTGCAGGCAATCTTTGCTTCCGCCCAGTCGTCCAGCGTTGCGGTATCGTCCACATACTTCATGAGCTTTTTGAGCTTGGAAAGATCGCGCACGAAATCTTTTCCGACCAACTTTGCGATCAGATCGCTCAGCTCGGGGTTGGACTGATACAGCCAGCGGCGCGAAGCGATGCCGTTGGTGACATTGGTGAATTTATCGGGATCCATCACATAGAAGTCATGGAACAGCGAGTCCTTGAGAATCTGCGAGTGCAGCGCGGAAACGCCGTTGACATTGTGGGAACCGACGACCGAAAGATTGGCCATTTTGATGCGGTGGTCGTACATAATCGATGTGCGGGCGACCATGTCGGCGTTGTGGCATTTTTCGTAAGCGTCGTGGTTGGCACGGTTGTTGATTTCACGGACAATCTGATAAATTCTCGGCAGCAGCCGTTCAAACATATCCTCGTTCCAGATTTCCAGTGCCTCTTTCATCACAGTGTGGTTGGTGTAGGCGAAGGTGTTGTAGGTGATGTGCCAAGCCTCGTCCCAGGAATAGCCACATTCATCCAACAGCACGCGCATCAGTTCGGGGATGGCAAGGGTGGGGTGCGTGTCGTTGATGTGAATGGCAACCTTTTCATGCAGATTGGAGAGCGTGGAGTAGGTGTCCAGATGCGTTTTGACGATGTCGCCGATGGCGGCGCACACGAGGAAATACTGCTGTTTCAGGCGAAGCTCCTTGCCTTGTATGTGGTTGTCGTTGGGGTACAGGATTTTGCTGATCGCGGCAGCATCGGAATTCAGCGACAGCGCGCGGCGGTAGTCGCCCTGATTGAACAGCTCCATGTCAATGCCGGAATTTTCCGCCTTGTACAAACGCAGGAGGCTGACACCCTTTGAGCCGTAACCGGAGACGTACATATCATAGGGAACGGCGTTGACGGTATAATAATTCTTGTAATTGAGATGATGGTAATTGTTGTCCCAAAATTCCTCCACCTCACCGCCGAAATGCACCGGAATCGCGCGATCCTCACGCCGATCCAGCCACACCTCGCCGCCGGGGAGCCAGTCGTCCGCAAGTTCGGTCTGCCAGCCGTCAATGAGCTTTTGACGGAAAATACCGTATTCATAACAGATGCTGTATCCGGTGGCGGGAATTTCCAACGCTGCCAGCGAGTCCAGATAGCAAGCGGCAAGACGTCCCAGACCGCCGTTTCCGAGACCGGCATCGGGTTCGCAGTTGTAAATGTCCTCAATATCCACGCCGAAGCCCTTCAGCACGTCAATCACTTCGTTGTGAATGCCAAGGTTATAGATGTTGTTCTTGAGGGAGCGCCCCATCAGAAATTCCATGCAAAGATAGTACACACGCTTGCTGCCGTGGCAGTTTTTTTCGGAGATGAAATGCTTGTATTTTTCTTGAAGCAGGTTTTTCACCACGCCCGCCGTTGCTTTGTAAAAAAGCTCGTTGGAGGCATCTTCGGGTTTCACGTCGTACTCTTTGTCCAAAAGGCGAGTGAGTTCGACTTTGAGTTGCTCTTTTGTAATCATCAAAAACGATCCTTTCCGGAGTAAAAATACACAATATTATTATAGCATAAAACGGGAGAAAGTATCAATCACTTTTTTTATGAATTTTCAGTGAAAAAAAGACGATTTTGCGTCAAAACTAAAAAAATAAGGTTTACAAGAGGGAGAAAATATGATAAAATATGTAGTGGCATAGAACTGCTTAGTTTAATTTATATACAGGAGGAAAAACACATGGCAATTGAAAGAAAAAAGATTTCCATGGACGGTAACACCGCTGCGGCGCACGTTTCGTATGCGTTCACCGAGGTTGCCGCGATCTACCCGATAACCCCTTCCAGCCCGATGGCAGAGGTTACCGACACTTGGTCTGCCACCAATAAGAACCTTTTCGGCGAGCCGGCGAAGAACATTCTCGGCGAGAATGTCAAGGTCGTTGAAATGCAG
>DLVP01000036.1:0-2043 GCA_003445125.1 Oscillospiraceae bacterium
GCAATCGGTCCCAACTCGTGTGTCGGATAGTTCTCGCAATTTCGGTGGATATAGTTGCGGAGGCGATAATGCTTGTTTTCTTTGCCGTGCAAAATTTCCTCGCGGAGATCATGTCCGTAAGCGCCGGAACAATGGACGATTTCCCCGATAAGACCTTTGCGTGCCATTGCGGTGACGAGAAGCTCCGTCCGGTCATAACAGCAATTTTCAAGAAACAAAAACGGAGTTTTTGTTTCTTCGTAGGTGCTGACAAGGTTGCGGCAGTCTTCTGCCGAATAGGCGCCGCCGACTTCCAAGGCAACCGGTTTTCCTGCACGCATGGTGTCAATGGCTATCGGCACATGGGATTCCCATGCGGTGGCAATCATTACGCAGTCCACGTCGCCGCGTGTAAGTACTTCGCGGTAATCGGTGGTCGAAAAGGGGCGCACGCCGTATTTTTCCTCCGCTTTGGCAGCGGCGCGTTCGGCTCTGTCAGTGTATACATCGCAAACGGCAGTTATCTGTACGTCGTCAAAGGACATAACCGCCTGCATATTTCCGTAGCCTCGGTTTCCGAGACCGATAATTGCCATTCTCACTTTTTTCATTTTGCATCCTCCGTTTTTTAGTCTCTGCACTTATTCTATCATCTTCGTCGGGATTTTGCTATGGCTTATTTTTTCTGTGTTATGTGTTTTTTTGAACTCATGATAGACATTTGCGCCTTTTTGTTGTATAATGCAAGAGGGTGAGAATATGTCAAAATTTGATATGGTTTCGGAGTTTTACATCACGCCGAATGAAAACGACTTCGCGCTTACCGGCATATGCGGTGTCGGATATAACGATTTTCATTTTGTCAAACCCATAAAGCACTTTCATACGATGTATTATCCGTCGTTGCATTTTATTCTTTCCGGAGAGGGGACTTATCGCATCGGGGACGCGTCCTACGACTTGCATGCGGGGCAAATGTTTCTCGTTCTTGACGGATGCCCTATGTGTTATTATCCGAAGGAAGGAAAGGAATGGCGCTATGTTTGGTTTTCTTTTTATTCAAAAAAGCTGTATTCCTTTCTTGATACCGTCGGGATTAACGAAAACAATGTGGTCGCGAACATAAAGGATCCGAAAAAAACCGAAGAATTGCTTCTGAAAATTTTTGAAATGGACAATAAACAGGGAAATACCGCCTTTGCCGCCCTTTCGTTGTTTTTTGAAGTGCTCTCGTGTGAACGGACAGAGCCGTTCGAAAGGGAGGGACGCAAGCAGCATTACGTTTCTACCGTCAAAAAATATCTGGAGGATAATTATTCGAGACCTGATCTGAAAATTGAAAGCCTTTGTGACCGCATCCATTTGTCACACTCGTATATGTCGCGGATTTTTCGGGAAATTGAAGGATGCTCAATCATGAACCGGTTGGAAGACATCCGAATGGAACGCGCATGCTTCCTTCTCACTGCCACAGATTTCAGTGTCAGCCGTGTAGGCTATTCGGTCGGATATAACGATATATTGCATTTTATGAAACGGTTTAAACGGAAATACGGGATGACATGCGTAGAATACCGGCAAGAAAAGAAGAATCTGAAAATCTGAAATGACAGGGAAAAGACGGCGTGTTTTTTGTATAAACAGGCGAAGTTTTTGATGTACAAAAACAGCTTTTTATGGTATAATAACCATATATCGGATGCGGCAAAAACATCCGCTTGCGTTTAGTAACGAAAGCATTTTGAGGTGTATATCATGAAAAAAGCAATCGCAGTAATTCTCTCAATTTTTCTGCTGTCCATGACCGCGTGTACATCAGATCCCGCACCCGCTTCTTCGGAAACGGTTTCGGAGCAGGCGTCTTCAGTCGAATCAAAAGAAGAGTCCGAAGAATCGCCCGCAACTTCATCATCGGAGGAAAGCTCAGATACTTCTTCCGTGGAGGTAAATGTAAAAGTGGAACATAATTATGAAAAACTGACCTCGCTCGAAGGGCTGAAGATCGTCAATTTCGGTGACAGCGTTTTCGGAGGATTCCGTCAGGAAAGCGGTGATCGCCGTTCA
>DLVP01000036.1:2074-11319 GCA_003445125.1 Oscillospiraceae bacterium
AAGGCGGAGAAAACCGGAGCCACCTGCATCAACACGGCAATCAGCGGCATGACCTTGGCGTATAACTGGTTTTATCAGGACTATTTCAGCATGCACAGTATGGCGCGTTACATCAAGAATGGGGATTTTTCTCCGATGGAAACTGCGTTTCAGAAGAAAGCGGCAGATAATAAAACCATCGAAGAGGTGCTTCAGACGCTCAAGCAAATCGAGTGGAGCACTGTGGATGTGATCACTGTCGCTTACGGTACCAACGATTACGGTTCTGTGGCGGTTCCGATTACCGGTAATGAGGACAGTTATAAGTCCAAATACTTCACGGAAGCCCATGCAAACAAGGATCAGCCGGATGCCTGCACGGAATCCACCTTTGATCTCGCCGTCCGGTATACGATTTCCGCGATTCATGAAGCCTATCCGCAGATCAGAATCGTGATGATCACACCGGTTCACCGTTTTGATAAAGCGACGGACGTGAAAAACGACCTCGGCTACACGCTTTCGGATTATGTGGAACACATGAAGACCATTTCCGAGGAAATGGGTGTGGCGTGCCTTGACCTGTACAATGAATGTGATATTCAGGAAGCTACCGAAGATAAGTATTTCGGAACCGATAAAGTCCATCCGAATTTGCAGGGCAGAGAGGCTATGGCGGATTATATCGCCGCCCATCTTTTGGATGCTTTGAACAGCTACGCAGAATAAAAAAAGAAACCGACGCGAAAGCGTCGGTTATTCTTTTATATGCAACACAGACAGAAGCAGCAGACACAGGGAAATTACCGCGCCGATTGCTGTGTACGCATTCAGACACAGCGGAACCAAGGAGAGGAAAAACGCAAAGGCGGAAATCAAACATATCGAAATCCGCAGTCCGCGACGGTTTTTCTTTTGTTGAATCAGCCAAAGAATCAAAACCGCGATGCTCAGCAGGGCGGTGAGAAACGGTGTGAAGTTGCCGTAGGCATAAGGCGTCAGGTTAAAATAAGAAAAAAACATCGGAATTTTTTGATCCGGCGTGGCAAAATTCAGCACTGTACCGTAGGGAAGCACTTCCGACAGCAGAAGCAAAATCAAGAGAATGGCGGAAAACAGACGTTTGTTCAAGATTACGCACCTCCTGATACCAGTATATCACGGCTTCAAAGGGGTGTCAAACAGAATCTCCTTTTCCTTGGCAATGTCCTTTTTTACGGTCACCTGCACCGTCAGATGATAGATGCCGTTTTCCGTTTCTCCCGTGGGGAGTTCTTTTTCGATAAATGAATCGCGGTAATGCTCGCGCTTATAGGTGTCCCAAAGCTCAAATGCCCGTTTTTTTGCGGCATCTTCGCTCAATTCTTCCTGTAAAGTTTCATATCCGATTTTCGTGCGCCGCTCCACGGAAATCGGCAATGAGAAGCCGAAGATACTCAAAGGAATATCCTGCGTTTCTTCGTAGGCGTCGAAGGAGACATTTTCCGAGAAGTACAGCGGAATTTCCCAGCCGAAGATTTTCACTTTGTAAAAAGACTTTTTCTGTCCGGTGTCCGAACGGTAGGTTTGCGTGAGGTTGACATCGAAGGTGGCGGTTTCCCAGACAGAGGCTAATACTTTGCCGCGCGCGTGGACAAAGTCGGTGTTTCCTTTACTACTTTCGGTGATTCCGCTGATCAGTAACTCTCCTTCAGTCACCGTGTCGCCGGTTTTGACCATTGGCTGACCGGTGTAAACCTCCATATAGCGGATAACGCCGGTTTCACAAGCTACGATGTCACAGGGGGTATCATCCTTCAAAAAAAATTCGGGGCTGTCAACGCGTTCGTGAACACGAATTTCGGCGACGCTGGAATTGATGTTAATGGCGATCCAACTGATTTGGTCGTTTTGAAGGAGAAATCTTTGCTCAAGCTCCCGCACGTCGATTGAGGGAATATATCGCCCGGTTTTTAGCCCAAGGGATTCAAGCTGAGCAAGAATTTCGTTTTCGTTTGCATTTTCGATACCGATAATTTTTACCGACCAGAGAAAATTTGATAAAATCGTCAAAATACAAAGAAAAGCAATAATTCCAAAGACAATCCCCAACCGTGCATGATAGCGGGAAATGAGAAAGGGGATTCCGTGCTTCTCTCGGATATGCAGGCGTAAGCCTGCTTTTTTTGCGGGTTTTTTAAGCTTTCGGTAGTCGGAGGCGTTGACGGAGGCTGTCAAAACTTCATCTTTGCGTTTCGGGGTAAAAACAGGAATTTCCTGCTGTGTGCAAAGCAAAAGAAATTTTTCAAAAAAGACGCCGTGTGCTTCAAAGGTGACCGTCCCGCGAAAAAGACGCAAAAAATTCAGAAAAATCATGATAAATCCTTTCAGGAATCCGAAAAATCCACAGAGGCAATGGTGCCGCATACAATGGCGGAATGATCATTCATCGATCGGATAAAAAGCCCGTCGCCGCAAAAACATACACAGAGGTCGGCACATTGCAGCTTGATGCGATCGGATTCATATTCCAGAATATTGCGGCAGCCTTCCACACTGACCTGTGTGTTGGAGTAGAATTCCAAAAAGCACGCATCGGAAAAAGCAGGGGAAGGGGCATCGAGAATATCGGCAACTTTCTGTCGGAACCTTCTTTTGTTCATATAAACGCCTCCCGTTCCTATATTTACTTTTTTACATACCCTTTTATACCGCTTCATAGAATCAAAAAAGGAGGGGTGAAAATGAAAATCAAAGCATGGGCTTTGTCAGTCGTTACTTTTTCAGTCGCGTGTACGGTCTTGATTTTTTCTGCCGAAGTCGCGCAGGCAGTGCGTCTGGCAATAGAAAACTGCCTCACACAGGTGGTGCCGTCTCTGATGACTTTTATGACACTTTCCTGTTTTGTTTCATATACGGAGGTTTCCACGATAGTAGTGAATGTGTTCGGAAATTTGACTGACAAGGTGTTTCACTTGCCACGTTGTTGTGCCAAAGTGATCCTGATGAGCTTAATTGGAGGGTATCCGTGCGGAGCACGACTGACGGCGGATTTACTGAAAAACCGTGAAATCACTCCTGAAATTGCTGAACATCTTTTGCTTTTTTGTATTCACCCGAGTCCTGCCTATGCCGTTTGTGCCATAGGAATCGGGGTGTTTTCCGATGCTTCCCTCGGTTTCTTAATATATGCGGTGCACGTGGTGTGGGCTTGTTCCATCGGTTTTTTGTGGCGCAACCGTAAAAAAAGGAAAGGATCAGGTATAAAGGCATCAACCGTTACAGTGGGACAGGGGTTTGTGCGTGCGGTTTATGACAGCACGAACGCCATGCTCGCAATTTGCGGATTTGTAATTACCGTTTCGGTGATTCAGGTGTTAATTGAAAAAACGGGAATTGTGATGGCAGTCGGAAGTCTTGTCGGAAACGTACCCGTTGTCCGTGCGCTGCTGTACAGTTTTTTGGATGTCGTGACGGCAGTCGGTGCGTGCGCTCAATGCACGCCGATTACTGCTGTTGTGCTTTGCGCGGGAGCGATGTCTTTGGGCGGAGTTTCCATTTGGCTGCAGGTGGCGTTCATGCTCCGTGAATATCGGATGTCATTTGGGAAAATAATTTTTTTCAGAATTTTTCACGCGGTGTTGACGGCAGGAGAAACATGGATTATAATGAAAATAACGAATTTTCCGATTACTGTTTCGACCGGTGCGATATCGGTTACTTTTTCGGAAAAACGGGTGCAGATTGCCGTTTTGTTTCTTGCGTGCTGTATTTTTTTTGTGGTGTCGTTGGATCAAAGTATTCGGGAAATCAAACAAAGGTGGAAAAAGAAATGAAACTGAAGTTTTTCGGGCAGAACATCGAACCAGCCTGCGAATATTGTGAATACGGAAGACTGTCCGGAAATCGGACGACGGTGCTTTGCGAGAAAAAAGGGGTGGTGGCTTTGGATTTTCATTGCCGGAAATTTCGATACGATCCTCTGAAGCGCATACCGCACGCGCCGAAATTGCAAGAGAATACATACAGTGAAAAGGACTTCCAACTATGAAATTGGTGCACACGTCAGATTGGCATTTGGGAAAAAATGTCAATGATTTTGACTTAACCGAAGATCAGCGCTTCTGGTTAAACGGCTTTTGCGAAATGTTGGATGAAGAAAAGCCGGACGCCGTTCTTGTCTCAGGAGATTTGTATGACCGTTCCATTCCTTCGGTGCAGGCGGTGCAGCTGCTGAATGAGACGTTTTCAAAGATCGTGGGAGAAAGAAAGATCCCCGTGCTTGCCATTTCGGGAAACCATGACAGCCCTGTGCGTCTTTCTTTCGGGACGGATTTTTTTCAAAAAAACGGACTGTATCTGAAAACGCAATTGACGGATGCAATGGAGCATATCACGTTGTCGGACGAATACGGGGACGTGAATTTTTATTTTTTGCCGTATATCGAAAGCGTACTTCTGAAACAGCGCCTGTCACTTCCCGCAAACAGCACTTTAAACGACGCATTCCAGCAGTATATGCAGGAAAACTTGAAGAGTATTGATCCAGCGGCACGGAATGTTCTGCTGGCACACGGCTTTTTTTCAAAGACATCCGCGAAAACATACAGCGAAATTTTCAGTGATTCGGAAACAAACATCGGTGCCTGTGATCTGATGGACGCCAATGTGTTGGCAGAATCTTTTGACTATACCGCGCTCGGTCATCTTCATGCGCCTCAGCGGGTGGCGGAAAACGTGAGATACAGCGGATCAATGCTGAAATATTCCGATTCGGAAGTAGCACAGAAAAAAGGCGTGCTGATCATAAATCTGAAAGAAAAGGGCAATTTGTCGGTACATTTGCGCCCGCTGCCGGTGCGGCGGGATATGCGAAAGGTTTCCGGAAGCATGGAAGAGCTTTTGCAATATGCGCCGAGTCAGGATTACGCTTTTATCACCATTTGCGAGCCTCAATCTGTGTTAAACGCAGCAGAAAAACTGCGCTCGGTTTTTCCGAACCTGATGGGAATTCAATATGCCAAACAAGCAAAAAAGACGTTCGGAGTGACGCGGGATTTTCGTCAGCGGACGCCGGAAGAACTGTTTGCGGATTTCTATAAGTATGTGATGTCCGAATCCATGAATGAACGGCAGCAGGAAAAGATCAAAGAAATTATCCGCCGCGTCGGAGAGGAGGAACCGAAATGAAACCGGTGTCGTTAACGCTTCAGAATTTCGGTCCTTTTTGTCATACACAAACGGTTGATTTCACAAAATTTTATGAGGAATCGCTGTTTTTAATCACCGGAGACACGGGCGCAGGAAAAACCACCATTTTTGACGCGATTACTTACGCTTTGTACGGAGATGCCAGCGGAACACGCCGAAAAACCGAGGAACTGCGAAGTGCCTTTGCGGAGGAAGGCGACGTTTGTTCGGTCACCTTAACATTCACCGTTCGTGACAGAACCTATACGATTTATCGGGCGCCGTCCTATACAAAACCGGGAAGAGCCACTCCGGTTCCCACGAAGGTTCAGTTGACGACGCCGGAGGGAATCTGCACTTCGGTGAACGATGTGCAGGCTGCCGTCCGATCGTTATTGGGAATGGATATCGACCAATTCCGAAAGACAGTCATGCTGGCACAGGGGGAATTTTGCGCCTTGCTTCAGGCAAAGAGTAAGGACAAGCAGGAAATTTTCAGACGCATTTTTGATACGTACCTGTACCAGCGCATTTCCGAAAAAATCAAGGAAGAATATGATGCGCAAAAGTCCGACTATGCCCTGTATTATGAACGAATTCGCAATTGCTGTTCCCAACTGGAAGATGTAAAGGACGAACCGTTGCAGGAGCTTTTGATTCATGATTTTTTGCAGCCGAAAAAGATTTCCGACTGCCTTCAAAGGGTTGTTGCGGAAAAGTCGGAAATGCTGGCAGCACAAGAGAAAGAAACGGAGGCGCTGAAACGGGAAAAAGAAGAAAACGATCCCGAAAAAGCGCAAAAGCATAATCAACTGTTGGCACGCCTTGAAACGGTGCTTCAGATGCGCCATGCCTGCGACGAACGGCAGGAGGAAATGACTCAAAAACGTGAGGAATTGAAGAAGGGCAGAAAATCGGCAACGCTTTATGCGGAGTACAAGCACCTTCAGGAGCGCAAACAGGAGGCGCAGCGGCAAGAAAAATCGATGGACGCAAAAAAAGCCGAAGTCGAAGCCGCCCGCAATGATTTTGAAACCGCCGTGAAGGATCGCGACAAGGCAGATCAGGCAATAAAAAATGCGCAGGCGATGAAAGAGGAGCTCACGCGCCTTGAAACCGTGGAGGAAAAAATTCTTGAAACGGAAGAAATACGTCGCCGCCTTGAAAAATTGAAAAGTGAAGTGCAAAAAGATCGTGAAAAACTGGAAATCTTTGCGGAAATTGAACTGATTCTTACACTTAAAGAGGAACTGAAGCGCCGATCGGAATTGCAGGAGTTGCTGCAAAAAACAGGTGCAGTCGAAAAAAGCCTGAATGAGGAGACGACGAACTTTCTTCATAAAAAAGAACAATACCTGACCGCTTTGGCAGCTTTTCTGGACAGCAGTGCCGGACTGCTCGCGAAGGATTTGAAGGACGGTCAGCCGTGTCCCGTGTGCGGAAGCAAGGATCATCCGATGAAAGCGGTTCTGAAGGCGGACACCGTAACACAGCAGGAAGTAAACTTTGCAAAGGATGCTATGGAAAATTCCGCAGAAAAACGGATGCAGCTGGACGTGAGCTTAAAAGAACTGCGGAGAAAAATTGCCGATTTCGGAGAGATGAGCACCGACACGGAAGAAATGAAATCTATGCTTTCCCTGATGCAAAAAAATATCCCGTCGGATTTTTCGAAAATAACGGACGTCGATTCTCTGAACGCTGAAATCACAAAAAGCCGAGAATCTGTGATTGCTGCGGAAAACAGCATTTCGGAACTGGAAAGCACGTTGGAGCGAACCGCACTGCCTTCGGAACTCAATACCAAAGAACTTCTCGAACAAAAGCGCAGAGAACTGACAAAAAAAATTCAGGCGCAAACGCAGACGGCACAGCAAATTGCGGACAAAATCTCCTCCACCGATAAAACTCTGAAAAGCAGAGATGCCGAACGCACGCTGCTGGAAACAACTTTACGCGAAATGAAGGAAAATGTCAGATCGGCAGAATCAAATTTCCGGGAAGAACGGAGCCGATCCGGTTTCGCGACCGAGAAAGAACTTTTCGATTCTGTCCGCGGAGAAGAAGAGCTTTCCTCGCTGGAAAAGGAAATCAAAGATTTTGAAGCGTCGGTCATTCGGCTGTCCACCGAGGAAAAGGAACTTTCGGCTCAGACCGGAAACCGACCTGCCGTTGATCTTGAGGCGCTGAACCGACGGCTGGGGGAAATTCAGGAACAGCTTGAAGCAAGGCAAAAAGCGCAGCGTGAGCTTCAGAACACGGTACTTCTTGCGGAAAAGAGCCGGGTGCAGCTGTGCAAACTCGCAGACGAGAAAAAGGGCAGAGAACAGACACTTTCCGATCTGAAGGAGCTTTACGAGGCTTCAAGCGGAAACAAGGGAAAGCACATTGCCTTTGAGCGGTATGTGCTCGGTGCTTATTTTGATGACATACTGGAAGCCTCCAATGAACGCTTTTCTGCGATGACCTCTCAGCGGTTCACGATGCGGCGAAAGGAGGAAAAATCGGCGGGAAATATTTCCGACGGACTTGAAATTGAAGTATTGGATTCGTATACCGGTACCGCACGCAGCATTTCCAGCCTGTCGGGAGGCGAGAGTTTCAAGGCGGCACTGGCATTGGCACTCGGCATGGGCGACGTAGTGCAATCTCATTCCGGCGGCATCAGCATTGAAACTATGTTCATTGACGAGGGCTTCGGTACGTTGGATGCCGATTCGCTTCAAAGCGCCATTCAATGCCTGATGGACCTGAATCGTTCGACATCGCGCATGATCGGAATCATTTCCCATGTGTCGGAACTGAAGGAACGTATTCCCGCAAAAATCGAGATTGAAGTTTCTCCGTGCGGAAGTGTCATACGCTCTTGATGAATAATGTTCGTACTTTTTGTAAACAAAAATAAGAGGGCTTTTCAAATCGTTTTTTATGTGTTATAATGTTGCTCGACGGCAATTTATTATAATTGTCGCGACAGAACGAAAAGTGAGGTATGAATATGAAAAAAACCATGCGCCTGGCGGCGCTGTTATCTGCGGCGGTTCTTCTTTTTGCGGGATGCGGCAAAAAAGAGGAAAACCCGTCGGACAATGTGGAGCTGGGAGAATATAAGGGGCTTACGATTTCCAAGTACGACCTAACGGTTACCGATGAGGATGTCAATGCCAAAATTGCGTCTTTTTTGCAGGATAACGCCAAGAAAAATATGGTGACCGACCGCGCCGCTGAAGAAGGCGATGAGGTCGTCATCGATTTTGAAGGCTCGGTTGACGGCGAAACTTCCGAAGGTATGACGGGTACCGATTATACCATTGAGTCGCTGTGTTCCGGCGGATATATTCAGGGATTTGAAGAAGGAATCGTCGGTCATAAGGCAGGCGACGAATTTGTTCTTGATTTGCAATTCCCGGATCCCTACCGCCAGAATGAAGAACTTGCGGGAAAACCGGTCACGTTCAAAATGAAACTGAAATCGATCTATACCTGGGAAGTTCCGGAATACAATGACGAGACAGTCAGTGCTTATGCCGGATATAACACCACGCAGGAATATGAGGAACAACTGAAATCCGATATTGCCGAAGAAAAAGCGCAGAATAAAGACAACTCTCAGAAAAACGAATTGTGGGGAAAAATTGTGGAAGCCTCGCAGATTCGTGAATATCCGCAGGAAGATGTGGATAGCTATGTGGAGGACATGAAAAACTACTATCAGCAGTATGCTACGCTTTATCAGATGGAATATGAAGACTTCATCAAAACATATACCAACTTTTCCACTGTTTCCGAAGCAGAAGAGTATATGGAATCGGAAGCTAAAAACTATGTGAAACAGTCGTTGGTTATGAAGGAGATTGTAAAGCGGGAAAATATCACCATCAACGATGATGAGTATCTGAGCTATTGCAATAAAAACATGGGGCTGTACGGATACGAGACCGTAGAGGATTTTGAAGCAGCATATACACGCGCAGGAATCGAAGAATCCATTTATTTTGAAAAGATGATGGATTTGCTTTTGTCCACAGCAATTGAAGAATGAGCTTCTGTTTTCGCGCCGCGCACATTTGTGCGCGGCGCGTCAGCTTGTCAAAAAA
>DLVP01000030.1 GCA_003445125.1 Oscillospiraceae bacterium
TTTTGCTTGCGAAGGCTTCGGCACGCGCGAGGATGATGCAGTTTACTATGATCAAAGGCAGAAAAATTCCGAGCGTTTTATACAGAGAAGGCAAAAATCCCTCTAAAATCAGACGCAGAATCGTTACAAAACCGGCGGTAACCACAATTAAACACGGGATTCGCACCTGATCCGGGATGATTTTCTTCAGCAAGGAAATGACAATATTGGAAGCAAGCAATACAAACAGCACTGATATTCCCATTCCGACACCGCCGAATGCGGTGGAAGTAGTCGCTAATGTGGGGCAGGTGCCGAGTACCAGCACCCACACGGGGTTTTCTTTTCCGATGCCGTTGAACAGGATTTCAAGACGTTTTTTCACGACAACTCCCCCTTGATTTCTTCAAACAGAAGCAGTGCCTTGTCTACCGCCGTTTTGATTCCTTCGGACGTGTATGTTGCACCGCTCATCGCAGTGATGTCTTTTGTGTCTCTTTGTCCCTCGTAGGCGCTCAGATATTCCTCTGTCATGGCACGGGTACCGACATTTTCCGTTTCCGAATGCTTTACCACCCGCACCGCCGAAACCGTGCCGTCACGGTAAATTCCTACCATCACGTACAGTCCCGACTGATAACCGCGGGTTTCAATCTGGACGGCAACCGCGCTGTTGTCGGACGCTTTCCGCAGAAAAGTACATCCGTATTTTTCCGAAAAATCGACATCGGTTTCAAAATTTGAAAAGCTCTGCACCTCCGGCAAAACCGTCTTTGCCGCCGCATCCGCCGCTGCGTTGGAAGCGGCATCAATATACGGCTTTGTCAGGTGATATGCCGCAACCACAGCCGCGGTAACCACCAGGCAAATGACCGTCAGAACCAACACGGGACGCAGATATTTTGTATAGAAGCTTTCATTCATTGCGTTTTTACCGCCTTTGTACCGATACCGAACGGTTTCGGTCTGATATACCGTTCAATATACGGAACGGTGAGATTCATAAAAAGAATTGCATAGGACACCCCTTCTACAGAAGAAGCAAAATGACGGATAATTACCGTCAAAATGCCGCATCCGATTCCGAATACTGCTTTTCCCCATCCGGAAGTCGGCGAGGTGGTATAATCGGTTGCCATGAAGACCGCACCGAAGAACAGTCCGCCCGACATCAGCTCCCGCAGCGGCGCCGGAGACAAGAAACACGTCAGGACGGCTGCCGATCCCAAAAAGGTCAACGGAATGATCGGTGAAATTACTTTGGCAAAAATCAAATACAACCCGCCGAGGATAATTGCCAATATGCAGGTTTCTCCGATACAACCGCACCGAAATCCAAAAAAAAGTTCCTTCACGGACGGAAGATCGGACAAATTTGCTGATTCCGAAAGAAATTGCAGCGGTGTGGCGCTGCTTTTCAATCCGACAAAGCTGTTTCCGCCGCTCCACGCCGTCATTTCCTTCGGAAAGCATAAAAGCATCACGGCTCGTCCGAACAATGCGGGATTGACGAAGTTTTGTCCGATGCCTCCGAACAGCTGTTTTGCCACCAATATTGCTGCAATGCTGCCGATCAGACAGGCATACAAAGAAACAGACACAGGAAGATTCATGCCAAGCAGTACGCCCGTAACTGCCGCACTGAGATCACCAGTATAAACCGGACGACGAAGCAACAAACAATACAGCAGTTCTGTCAACACACAGAAAAGAACGCACAATCCGACCACTTGAAGGCTTTTCAACCCAAACAAAATTACTGCGGCAATCAATGCGGGAATGCACGCAATCAGCACGTGCAGCATGTCCTTCCTTGTCAAATGATCGTCATGAATGTGCGGAGAGGATGACCGCAACAGCTCTTGACTCATACTTTTCCTCCTGACCGAACCCAATTTTTTGCCAGCCGATTTGTGGCGACCAAATCGCGTTTTGCGGGGCAGACATAGGCACAGCAACCACATTCCATACAACTGAGAATGTGCAGCCGCTTCAATGCCTCCCGATCGCGATTGCGATATTTTCGGTCGAATTCCGCAGGCATCAGATGAAACGGACAAGCATTGAAGCATCTTCCGCAGCGAATACAGGGAGTGATGGCGGGCATTACCGCCTTTTCTTTTGAAAAGAACAAAACCCCGTTGGTGCTTTTTAAAATCGGCATACGTATATCCGAAACAGCAACACCCATCATTGGACCGCCGAAAAGAATTTTCCGTATCTCGCTTTCCGGAATTTTCAAAACCTTTACGATATCGCAAACGCGAGTACCGATCGGCACTTCCAGATTGCACGGTTCGGGAACCAGATCGCCGTCCACTGTGATTCTTCTGCGAATAAGCGGCTCTCCGGTGCGCAAAAACAGCCCGATTTTCGCCATGGTTGTGACATTGAGCACCAGTACACCAAGCTGTGCAGGAAGAACGCCCTGAGGCTGTATTATGCCGGTAGTGTGATAAATCAGCACCTTTTCCGCACCTTGGGGATAACGGCTTTTGAGTATTTTCACCCAAATATTTTCATGTTCGCCGCACTTTTTTTCAAAAAGCGCAATCGCTTCCGGTTTGTTCTCTTCGATCCCGAAAATGACCGTCCGACATTTAACAAATTTTCTCACGGTTTCCGCTGCCAAAAACACGTCGTCGGTGTTTTCCAGCATTGTACGATAATCGGAAGTCAGATACGGTTCACATTCAGCGGCATTGACAATCAGTGTTTCAATCGGCAAGTGTGTGTCCAATTTGGCAAAAGTCGGAAATGCCGCGCCGCCCAGTCCGACAATTCCACTGTTTTTAATTACCGAAAGGAACTCCTCGCGTGTCTGTACATCGGGCGGTGTAAAATCAAAAGAAGTACTTTTCGTCCGAATGACAATTTGCTGTGCTTTTCGCATATTCGGAAAATTTGCTTCCTCAACTCTCAGCACAGCTCCATCTGCCGGAGCGTGGATCGGAACTGTTTTTCCGTCTTCCGATTCGCCGATCACCTGTCCTGTTTTGACCATGTCGCCTGCTTCAACAACCGGTTTGCACGGGGCACCCAGGCTCATCGCCATGGAAACGGAAAGCTCTTCGGGCAAAGGAATTGTCTTTGTTTGTGAAAGTATCGAATGTTTACAGTCTTTCAGAAAAATCGTACTTAAACGGTGCATTTTTCACCAACCTCGTTTATTTTTTGAGTCAAACCACTTGCGAAATCGTCGAAAATCGTTTATAATAGAAAAAACTGTTTCGGGAGGCTGAAGAATGACTCGTCGTGACAAAATCAATTACTATTTGGATATCGCTCAAACCGTGGCAGAACGCGGAACCTGTCTGCGCCGTAATTTCGGCGCCATCATTGTAAAAAACGATCAGATTATTGCCACAGGCTATGTCGGATCGCCTCGCGGAAGAAAGAACTGCTGTGACCTCGGCTACTGTATGCGCGAGAAACTGAACATTCCGCGCGGAGAACGCTACGAATTGTGCCGTTCGGTTCATGCGGAAGCCAACGCCATTATTGCCGCTTCCCGTATTGATATGATCGACTCTACTATCTACCTTGTCTGTAAGGACTATAAGACGGGAGAGCTGGTCGCGGGAACAAATTCCTGCGCCATGTGCAAACGAATGATCATCAATGCCGGCATCTCCACGGTGATCATCCGCGACACTTCCGAAATATTCCGTGTGGTCAATGTCAATGAAGAATGGGTAATGAATGACGATTCTTTGACCGGTCATTTTGGTTATTGACAAAACTGCTGATTTCGTGTATGATATTGTATTGCAGGCCGCTGTGGTGGAATCGGCAGACACAAGGGACTTAAAA
>DLVP01000228.1:0-1236 GCA_003445125.1 Oscillospiraceae bacterium
GTGTGCCTTAAAGCTGCCCGACAAAGACCCGCACAAACTCCTGGACTGGATTGAAAACCGATGGGCTTTAGCCGCAGATCAGGCAGTGATCTACACACTGGATGATGTTTTCCGGTTTATGATGTCGGGGTTTGTGGTACTGCTGATCGACGGTGTTCCCTGCGGCGTGGTTATGGGGATGCAGGGATTCAATTTCCGCGGCATCTCCGAACCCACGACGGAAGTGAACGTCCGCGGTTCGCACGAGGGGTTTGTGGAGCCTTTGCGCATCAATCTGACCATGGTGCGCCGCCGTATCAAATCCCCTTCTCTTAAGTTTGAATTGGGAACGGTGGGATCGCGCAGCAAAACCGATTATTGTCTGTGTTATCTCAAGGACAAGGTCTCCGATCAGGTGTTGGAAGAGTTAAAGCACCGCCTGAGTCAGGTGAATCTGGACATTATTCTGGATTCCACTTATCTCATTCCCTTTTTGGAAAACAAGCCGGCGTCCATTTTTTCACAAATCGGTCTCACCGAACGTCCGGACGTCTTATGCGCCAAAATTGCCGAAGGGCGCATTGCCGTTGTGGTGGACTCCACTCCGTTTGCGTTGATTCTCCCCTATCTTTTTTCGGAGAACTTTCAATGTCTGGACGACTACACACACCGTCCGTATTATGCCACCTTTATCCGCTGGCTGAAATACCTCTCGTTTTTCTTTTCCATTCTGCTTCCCGGATTCTATGTGGCAATTTCAAAATTTCACCCCTCGCTTTTCCCGCACGCCCTGTTATATAACATCGCCGCCTCGGAGGAAACCACGCCTTTTCCGATCTTTGCGGAAGCGTTACTGATCTTTTTTCTCTACGAAGTCATGCGGGAAGCGGGGCTGCGGCTGCCGAAAGCCATCGGTCACGCGTTGAGCATCGTGGGAGCCTTAGTGATCGGCGACGCTGCCGTATCGGCAGGCATCATCGGTTCGCCCATGGTGATGGTGGTGGCATTAACCGCCATCAGTGCGTTTGTGGTGCCGTCTTTATATGAATCTGTCACCGTTCTGCGCTTTGCGTTCATCTTCATCGGCGGATTCTGGGGACTGTTGGGAATCATGCTAGGAATTGCCGTAGTCGGCATGAACCTCTGTGCGCAAAAGAGCTTCGGCGTCCCCATCACCGCGCCCATCACACCTTTCAATCTTTATCAGATCCGTGATGTATTGATCCGTGCCAACTTCAAACGTCTCGCCAAAACGCT
>DLVP01000228.1:1289-3540 GCA_003445125.1 Oscillospiraceae bacterium
GGTGATCTCATGAATGGAACAGGAAAAGTTCAGATTTCCTATCGGGAAGCCATTTCCCTGTTGACTGTCTCGTCGGTTTTTTCCTCGATCACATTTTCTCTGCGCGAAAACATGACCCTCTGCCCCATGTCCTATATGATTGCTTTCGCGCTGGGGGTTGCTTTCATCTTTTTGCTTATTCTTCCCTATTTTCTTTTAATGAAGCGTTACGGCGGAATGTCGGTTCTCGACTGTTCCTATCGTTTGTTCGGTAAGTTCTCTGTTGTTTTTGCGCTGGCGTTCTTCCTCTTTCTCTGCGGTGTCGGCGCCAAGTGTGTTTCGGAATTTGACGCGTTTTTGCTCAATGAAGTTTTCCCCGACGCTTCTCCTTTTATTATCATTGCCCTTTTGGTGCTTGCCTGCGCTTACGGAGCTTTCCTCGGCATTGAGGCTTTGGGGCGCTTTGCCAATCTTGTCTTTTTCTTCACTTGCTTTTCCGTACTCTTGATTCTCATTTCCCTGCTCGGAAAATTCGATCTTCTGAACTTCGGAATCACGCAGAAAGAAGAAATCGATACGGTTTTCATGCAGTCCTTCCGCTATGCCGCCTCCAACCCGGAGCTGATTACCGTGTTGCTGATTGCCCCCGTTGTCAACAAAAAGCTGCGCAAAGGCTTTGCATTGTGGAATCTGCTTGCGCTGATACTGGTGGAAGGCATTGCTTTCTCCGTCATCGGCACGCTCGGAGATTATGCCCAAGTTCAGCTGTATCCCTATTATCGGGCAGCCACAGTTGCCGAAATGTCCGTTCTCAAGCGGTTGGATGCCGCGCATCTCTGCGTGTGGATTCTGGTTGCGTTCACCAAAATCACCTATTATCTTTTGCTTGCCAAAAATGTGCTTGACACCGTCATCCGAAAATCGGCAAAGAAATTTTCTTTGATCGTCAGTGCCATGCTGTTGTTTGTGCTTTCCGTGCTTACGGTATTTGGTTCGGAATTTGCAAAAAATTTCGGAGAGCTTCTTCTTTCACCGTATGTGATTTTCAGCGCGGTCGTTTTCTTTCCGCTGATTTTATGGGTTGTCTCTTTGGCAAAGGGGGATCGTTTGCATGAAAAAGATTAAGGCTCTTTTGCTGTTTTCCGTTCTTTCCCTGCTCAGCTCCTGTCTGCCGAATACCGAACTGAGTGACCGCGCGGTGGTGGAAGGCATCGGGATTGATTATATTGACGGGAAATATTCTGTTTGCGTGCAATACTTTGATCCGTCGTCTGCCGATGACCGGGACACGCTCTTTTTACAGGAAAGCGGAGACACACTGAAAGACGCACTGGCAGAGATTTCCCGCCGCTCCAGCCGTGTGCTGTATTTCGGTCACAACAATATCATTGTCATCGGAACCAACGCCGCAAAGCAGGACATCTATGGGATCATGAATTTCTTCAACCGCGACCGACAAACCAATTCGGATATTGCTCTGCTGCTCACCGAACGGGCAGAAAACGTCATCCGTCTGTCCGACAGCGAACAGCCCACCTCCCCGCTTTCCGTCCTGCGCATCATTCAACGGGCGGAAAAAAGCGGCGACGGCTGTGAATACCGACTGTACCGTCTTTTGCAGGGGTATTATTCCGAAAACGGTGCCTACTGTCTCCCGTTCGGCACGGTAAACGGCAATCATGAGCTGAGCATTGACGGCGCCGGAATTTTCAGAAAAAACGGCTACACCGGCACCGTTTCCCGCGAAGTGACCCGGGGAATCGGCTGGATCAACGGCAAAATGTCCGATTATACATTTTCCGACGAAGATATGCTTTATACGGTTTCTTCCTGTGAAAGCAAAGTGCAGGCGTTTACGGTCAGTCAAAAGCCCTTATTTCGTATCAGCATCCGGGTTTTCCTCAAATCCCCGCCCGTGCTGCTTTCCGCACGGGAAAAATCAGATTGTGAACGTACCTTTGCGGAAAATGTACAGGAATCCGCGCAATATGCCCTGGAAAAGGTGGTGCATGAAAAAAAGTGTGACATTTTTTCTCTGACACCGCACGTCAAATATGAACTGACGGATTATTGGAAAACGCACGAAACCGCCTGGATTTCCGACCTTCCTGCCGAATGGGAAGTGACGGCAATCTGCATTATTCGATAAATTTCAAAAAAAACAAAAAAACCTCTTGACTTTCCATTTTGAAATTGGTATAATATACAAGCGTTCTAAAGAGAACGCCATGAGCCACTAGCTCAGCTGGCAGAGCATTTGACTTTTAATCAA
>DLVP01000131.1:0-2039 GCA_003445125.1 Oscillospiraceae bacterium
TCGAAGTCATCGCCGCCCAGATGGTTGTTGCCGGCGGTTGCCAGCACTTCCTGCACGCCGTCGCCCATTTCGATGATGGATACATCGAATGTACCGCCGCCCAGGTCGTAGACCATAATCTTCTGATCTTTTTCTTTATCAATGCCGTATGCCAGCGCTGCCGCCGTCGGCTCGTTGATGATACGTTTGACATCCAGCCCCGCGATCTTGCCCGCGTCCTTCGTTGCCTGACGCTGTGCGTCGGAGAAGTAAGCAGGAACCGTGATGACCGCTTCGGTCACCGGCTCGCCGAGGTAAGCTTCCGCGTCGCTCTTGAGCTTTTGCAGGATCATTGCGGAAATCTCCTGCGGGGTGTATTTCTTGCCGTCGATCTCAACGGTATAGTCGCTGCCCATATGACGTTTGATGGAAATCACCGTGCGGTCGGGGTTGGTGATTGCCTGACGTTTTGCCGCCTGACCGACAATACGCTCGCCGGTTTTCAGGAAACCGACCACAGACGGAGTGGTTCTCGCACCGTCCGCATTCGGAATGACGACGGCTTCGCCGCCCTCCATAACAGCTACACAAGAATTGGTTGTACCAAGGTCAATACCGATAATCTTACTCATAAAACTCAATCTCCTTTTATATTTGCTGATTTTTTCAGTTTGCTACTTTAACCATTGCCACACGGATCACACGGTCGCCCAGTCGGTATCCCTTCTGGAACACCTCCGCCACCGTATTTTCCGGCAGGCTTTCATCCTCAATGTGCATCACCGCATTGTGAAACGCGGGATCAAAGGGCTCGCCTTTAGGATCAATCGTCTCGACCGACAGCTTTTTGAGGCTCTCGGAAAACTGCGTCAGGATCATTTCCACGCCCTTTTTGTAGTTTTCGTCGCTGCACTCGCTCTGCATTGCCCGTTCGACGTTGTCGATCACCGGGAGGAAGGTTTTCACCGCGTACGCCACGGCGTCGGGGTAAATCGCTTCCTTTTCCTTCTGCGAACGCTTGCGGAAGTTGTCGTATTCCGCCGTCACCCGCAGCAGGCGATCGTTTGTTTCGTCTATTTTTTTCTGTAACTTTTCGGCTTCGGATTCCTCGGGCTGCTGCTCGACTTCGGGCAGCTCTTCAGTTTTTTCCGCCGCCTGCTTAATTTCTTCTTCTGCCACTTTTCTAAAACCTCCTACCGATCCGCGAACCCGCCCGAAAGTTTGGCGCGGGGACGGAAGATTTCGGTTACATTGTCGTTTTCGTCCTGCGATTCATCGAAAATTCTGCCCAGATTATCGGCAAAATATTTCAGCACCGGAAGGATTTTTCGGTAATTTTGCCGCACCGGTCCGATCACGCCGATCACACCGCCCGACCCATTGGGCAGCCGGTATCTCTGCACGATCACACCCGCATCGGCAAGCTCGCTGCGGTGACTCTCATGTCCGAGCCGCACGCCGCTTTGTTCGCCCGAAAGCACTTCCCGCATGGCGTTGTCGTCATCCAGCATTTTCAGGATGTCCAGTGCCGTGGGTTTCAGCTCGCCGTAGGAAAACAGCTTTGTATGTCCACATACGTGCCGCACGGGCTTGAGAAGTCCGCACACCAGTTCGTACACCGCCGCCAGAAGCGGGGTGAACAGCAGGATGTTTTCTCCTGCCTGCATCGCAGTTTCCTGCATGAAGCTCTGGGTCATGCTCTCCAGCGTTTTGCCTTTGACGCGTTCGGTCAGCCAGCCGCCGAAAAACTCCATCGCGCCCGCGGTCATATCGTACCCCAAGCGGAAGGAACGGCTGTACACCTCGCCCGATTCCGTGACAATCACGGTCACCACATTGAACGGCGCGATCTTCACCGCGTCCACATGATCAATGCGTTCCTTGGCGGGGGTCGGAGCGGTGGTCACCACGGCACAGCCGGTCATCTGCGACACAGCGTCGGACATTTCTTCCAACAAACTGTCCATATCCACGGCGCGCACATGAAACAAACTGTCGGCAAAGGCACGGTTCTCCGCGTCCGGCTCATCGTCGGGCATCAGGAAATCCAGATACAGCCG
>DLVP01000131.1:2107-4944 GCA_003445125.1 Oscillospiraceae bacterium
GTGTGCGGCTGTTCGAGATATCCCAGAGAGAAAAGCTCTGCCATCTCGTTGCGGATCGTGGCGGAGGAAACGCCCAGCCCGCTTTTTTCCGCCAGCACTTTGGAGCTGACGGGGTCACCGGTACGGATGTATTCTTCCACAATGGCTGTCAAAATGTTCTGTTTTCGCTGACTCATTTCCACAGCGCTCACTCCTTTGATTAGCACTCTTTGTACTTGAGTGCTAAATCATGATACTAATGTACCACGATTCCCTTCATTTGTCAAGGGGCTTTACAAAAAATTCATGATTTTTTCGCAATCTCTCCATGAGAGTGCTAATTTCACCTGCCGTCCCCCCAAAGCCCGACCGCCTTTCCCCCGCACCCGCGGGGATTTTCCTTTAAAAATCGCGTGCGAACGGTTGATTTTTCCGTGCCGCTCTGTTATAATGTATATAAACGACCGATCGTTCAGAAACAGGGGAGAAAAATCACATGAGAACGGAACAACAGCACCGGGAAAAGAAAAATGAAATCATGGAGAAATGCTTCGAGTGCTATGCCGAACACGGGCTGACCGGCACGGGCACGCAGGCGCTTGCCGACGCGTGCGGATGCACCAAGGCAAATCTTTATGTCTATTTTAAAAACCTGGATGAGCTGATTATCGAATCCACGGCTTACTGCATGGCAAAGGTCGAGGACGATTTCATGAAAAAAGCGCCGACCGACCCGAAGGATGTCCTGCGGTTCATCGAGGAGGTGCCGTATTGGACGGCAAAAATGCACGGAAAAAAATATCGGCTGATGTACCAGATCTACACACTTCCGAAATATATTGAATACGGAAAGAAATTTTTCGAGGGCGTCAACGAACGCTACACCGAATACGCCAGGCAGCTGGAGCCGAAGCTCGGCATTCCGTATACGACCATCACGCCGCTGATCTTTATTTTCGTCCGCGCGTGCGTCCACTATGCGATGTTTGAGGACGAATATTACCTGAAATCCCAGATGGAGGTCTTAAAGCAGGGAGTCGCCCTGTTTGCAGATAAATACCGCTCGCAATACTTGAACGGAGGGAACGCAAAATGAAAAAACGATTCTTGAGTATCCTGCTCGCCTTGTGTATGGTAGTCTGCCTTATGCCGACTGCGATACAGGCAGAAACGGGCAATGCAGACATCACAGAGGTCAACCTGAAAGGGTTGTCCGGCGAATTGTGGTCTTATAAGGATCTGACGTTTGCAACGGTCGATGACGACGCGAACTATACCATTAAAGAGCAAGCGTGGAAGGCGTCAAACGAAACATCGATCAAGCCCGACAGTGCAAATCTCAAACCCAAAGCAGGTATGGAATACACCTTTATCATTACTCTCGAAGCCAAAGACGGCTGCGCTTTTCCGATAAAGAGTGAGAGCGCCGTGTTTTACGACGGAACGGTAAGACTCGACGGGACAGAGTATGTCGGCGCCGTGACTACGGTGTCCACGGACGGGAAAACACTCACAGCTCTCCTGTTTCCCTTAACAAAAACCAAGGGCGCCGCCTTGCGGGAAGAAAGCGTCGGCTCAGCTGCTGAGCTGACCGCCGCGCTGGCGGACGATACGGTGGAGGTCATCAAGCTGAAAAGCGACATTGCAATCGACGCCACCCTGAACATCACCCGCGCCGTCACTCTTGACCTCGTCGGCTATATGCTGGAAATGACCGGCAGCGGCAGCGTGATCAAGGTCGCAGACGGCGGTCACCTGACGCTGACGGACAGCGACCTTACAGCTACATATTACTTCACCCCCAACGCCGACGGCTTGTGGAAATGGGGAACCAGCGGCACGAAAACCGTCAACGGCGGCGTCATCTACGGCGGCACGGGCAGCGACTATTTTCTCGGAGAAGGCAAGCGGCTCGGAGTCGCCGGTGGTGGCGTGTATGTGGAAGCCGGCGGCCAGTTCACTATGAACGGCGGCAATATCGTCGGCTGCACGGCGGTTGGGGGAAAGAACGAGAAGGGTTATGGCGGCGGCGTGTTTGTCGCTATAGGCGGCCGGTTCACCATGTCCGGCGGCAGCATCACCGGCTGCACGGCGGTGGCTCAGATGTATGGGATAGCTTTTGGCGGCGGCATCCGCAATGATGGCGAGGTCAACAATAGTAATGTTGGACGCACCACCCTGTCCGGCACGGCGGTGATTCGGGACTGTCATGCGAAAAGTGTAACAGGTGCAGGCCAGCTGTATGGCGGCGGCATCTCTGACGGCGGAACGCTCACTATCAGCGGTGATGTGAAAATCATCGGCTGCACGGCTGGCGGAATGGATTCGGACGCCATGTATGTTAATGGTAACGATGATAGCAGCATCACGGGCGGCACGTTCTACGGCAGCGTCAAAGACTCCAAAAACAAGATTAGCGGCATCACCGTGACCTACCACCTCAACGACGCCGACTACGCTATCCAGGTTCTGCAGTCCGGCGATCAGATCACCCTGCCCGACCCCGCCAAGCCCGGCTGCACCTTCGATGGCTGGTACAAGGACGGCACGAAGTGGGACTCTACCACCCCCGTCAACGAAAACCTCACTCTCACCGGCTGGCTGTACAAGGGGGTCAGTACGGCGGACGAATTTACCGCCGCCATGAACGACGACAGCATCGATGTTATCCGCCTGACGAAGGACATCATCGTTTCCAGCAATAGTTTGAAGGCGATTCAGGATAACCGCAAAGTCACCCTCGACCTCAACGGCTATGTCCTCGACCTGGGGGCGGATAATATTCGTATCGGAGGTAATGCGAACAACGGGACTCTGACCATCATGGACAGCCGCCCCGAAGTAGAACATAAATTTAG
>DLVP01000019.1 GCA_003445125.1 Oscillospiraceae bacterium
GGACCGGGGAGAGCTTCTCGTGGGCCATCTCCTCGGAGGGCTCCACGCTCGTGACCTCGCCGATGAGGATCTTGGTCTTCTCGGGGACGTCCACGCCGGCCATCTGGGCGATCGTGTGGGCGCTCTGGCCCACGATCTTGGCGTTGACCGAGCCGTTGATGATGACGGTCTTGCGGACCTTGTCGAGCTCGGCGCCCTTGAGGAAGTAGCAGCCGCGCGCCTTGAACTCGGCCTTGACGGCGTCATAGACGTCCTCGAGCACCGTCACGGACTGCTCGGAGGCGCAAATCATGCCGTTGTCGAAGGTCTTGGAGTGGATGATCGAGTTCACGGCGAGCTTGACGTCTGCCGTGGAGTCAATGATGGCGGGCGTGTTGCCGGGGCCTACGCCCAGAGCGGGCTTGCCCGAGGAGTACGCGGCCTGGACCATGCCCGGGCCACCGGTGGCCAGGATGATGTCGGCCGAGCGCATGAGCTCGTTGGTGAGCTCGAGGGAGGGCTGGGCAATCCAGTCGATGATGCCCTCGGGGGCGCCGGCGGCCACAGCGGCGTCACGCACGATGCGCGCAGCCTCGATGGTGCAGGCCTTGGCGCGCGGGTGCGGGCTGATGATGATGCCGTTTCGCGTTTTCAGTGCCAGCAGGCATTTGAAAATCGCCGTCGAAGTCGGGTTGGTCGTCGGAATAACCGCCGCGATGATTCCCAGCGGTTCCGCAATCTTTTTGATGCCGTACACCTTGTCTTCTTCAATCACACCGCAGGTTTTGGTGTCGCGATAGGCATTGTAAATATATTCGGCAGCGTAGTTGTTTTTGATGACCTTATCCTCCACCACGCCCATNNCACACCCATGCCGGTTTCTTCCACCGCCATTTTTGCCAACGGAATCCGCGCCTGATTGGCGGCACAGGCGGCGGCAAAAAAGATTTTGTCCACCTGCTCCTGTGTATACGAAGCATAGATTTGCTGCGCCGCCTTCAAACGCAGCAATGTCGTTTCCAGTGCCTCCACATTGTCAACCAAGATTCTTTCCATGTCTTCTGTCCCCCGTTCTAAGGTTTTTTCTATGATAAGAAAATCTCGCTGTACCTTTTTTACAATAGTTTTCCGACCATGTTTCCGATTACCGTTGCCATTCGCGAAAAACCGAGGTCATTCGGGTGTACACCGTCCACGGTGCAGGAATCGCGCCACTCACCTTCAAACAGCGTCTCTCCGTCGATGAAATACACATGACGGTCTCCTTCCGCCAAAGCCTTCTCATACGTAGTGCGAATCACATTCCGCCGTTTTTCATCCTCGGTTCCCGCACGGAAATTCGGTTTTGATACAAACACAATCGGTGTTTCCGGCTGCGATTTCCGAAATAGGCGATAAAGCGGGCTCATGGGTCTCTGCAAGGCTCTCTGCGGACGGCGCGTTATAGTCGTAATCGCACACGAATACAGCGCACGGGATGCCGGCAAGATACTCTGCCATTGCCGTTTCCCCCAATGCCGATCCCGAGAAACCGAGGTTTATGAAATCTGCATCCAATTTCCGTGCGATCATCGCCTGATACCCATTGCCCGGACGCGACGCACAGCCGTCCTGGGTGATCGAAGATCCGTAATAAAGAATCAGCATGGGATGAGCATACGGTTCGCACGCCCGAACCTCGCTTCCCTTTGCAAGACCGACATACATTTCATTGACGCCGTCATAGAGCGGCATATGAATGGTATAGTTGCGCATCCGGCGCGTTTTGCAGTCTACCACGGCACTGTATCCGGGAACCGCCGCAGATGGCGGGATCAACGATCCGACATAGTGATAGTCTCCTTTTTCGGAAACATAAACATCAAATCCCGACTGACCGAGTTTTGTGATATGCGGCATAGTTTCCCCGACAGGTTGATCCGTTTGAATCGCAACATACGGAGAATCGGTAGCAAAACGAAACCGTCCGCCTGCGGTATGTCGGTTCAGGCTCTCCACCCCCCGCGCTCACCTTCTTTGCCACTGCGGGATCCATTCGGTGAAAAGGACCGGGTTCGGTCGGATGATACAGCCCGTGAATGGCAAACGGTGCTTCACGGATATTCAGCCAGACCAAATCGTCTCTCTGAATATCCGTCTCCACCTTCAGATTTTTGTCAATTTCCTCGATCTTCATTGTTTTCCCTCATTTGCCGTTTTTGTCGAACGCTTTGACACAAATACACGCTGCTTTTCGGATATTTCCGTGCTGTTTTGAATCTGTACTATTCTCTTTCTATTGTATCAGAAACTTTCACTTTTGAAAAGTCCCTATTTGCTTTTTCGCGCCGGCTTTTTATAAAAAAGCCGGCGCGAACGGAAGTTTTTTAAAACTAACGATTGACAAGTCGGAAGTTTGGGTATATACTGAAAATGGTTAGACAAAGCTAACTTATCAGCAATAATCAATCGGAGGCGATTGGATGTTTGAAACAGTAATCGGCATTGACGGCATGATGTGCGGAATGTGCGAATCGCACATCAATGACGCCATTCGCAACGCTTTTCCCGTAAAAAAGGTCACTTCTTCGCACACCAAGGGCAGAACCGTGATTCTCAGCGAACAAAAGCCCGACGAAGAACGGCTGAAAGAGGTCATCAAAGCCACCGGCTATGATGTGGTGAGTATTGAAACGCATCCGCACGTCGGAGCTTTTCAGAAGCTCTTTCACAAGGCATAAAGCAAAAATCCGCGCCGATTGAAAATCGGCGCGGATTTTATTACATTTGCTTTTTCACTACGCGGTACTCGTCCCCGTCGCGGAAAAACGGACAGGCAGTTGCCGAACGGGACAGGAAGCGCTGCATATCATCCTCATCCAGATTCTGATCGCAGACATAGCAATCATAATCCTCATCGTAGACATAAAACGCGCAATACTCACAGTTCGATTTCATAAAAACGCTCCTTTCCGACGGAAGCCTCCGCCCGACGGATGTTATTTATACGAATTCGTCCCGCGTTTCGGATATCCTCCGCGTTGCTTAGAGTCCATGGAACGCTTCAGATCCGACATTTTTTCGTCGCTTGCCTTTTTGAAGTTGTTCATCATATCTTCAAAAGACATCGGCTCATTACTGACTTTTTTCCGGAAATCGAAGCGGTTATTATTGTTGCCGTTGGAACGGGGCGGACGCGATGACGGTTCACGTTTCGGCTCCTCTGCCCGTTTGATGGAAAGACTGATTTTTCCGTCCTCTCCGACAGAAAGCACCTTGACCTTTACGGTCTGCCCTTCCTTCAGATGTTCGTGAATGTCTTTCACAAACGTGGACGCCACTTCGGAAATATGCACCATTCCCGTTTTTCCGTCCTCTAATTCCACAAAAGCACCGAAATTTGTGATTCCCGTGACTTTCCCTTCCACAACATTACCCACCGCAAGCTGCATAAACCGAAATGTCCCTTCCTGTTAACCGTTGACATTATAAAAAAACCGATCGTCATAGCGCGCATAAGACAGTTTTTCGCGGGCGTACCGCTCCACGAACTTTTCCTCATCCTGTTCGGACAACAGGCGTTTGCTTTCGAGGTTTTCCTGTTTTTGCTCGCTGATGCTTCGATTGAGGCTGTCAAGCTGGTCATTTTTTTCTTTGATCTGTGCGCGCAGGCTGATAAGAGACACGACGATATAAACAACAAAAGCAATCACCGCCAACTGCAACAGCAGATTGCGGCTTTTTTTCTTCTGCATCGGTCTCGACCTCCTTGCACAGATATTTCCTCATGATTATTATACTACACCTGTTTTGTCCGTTGCAAGTGGTTTTTGAAAAAAAGAGTAATTTTTTTCGGATTTTTTTTGCTTTTTTCCGTTTTCTTTTTTGATGCGCGGCGATCAAGCGCTTTTTTCAGCGGAGAAAACAAAAAAGACAGTATTTTTCTGACGGTGCCGATAATCAGCGAAGACAAA
>DLVP01000125.1:0-172 GCA_003445125.1 Oscillospiraceae bacterium
TCGGCGTTTCCAGCGACACCGGTTCCTGCGAAATACGCAGAATCTCCCGCACCTTGTCCTCAGGGAGCTTCATTTGAGCGGCAATTTCCTCCGGCGTGGGTTCTCTGCCCGTTTCGTGGAGCAGCTGATTGCTGATTTTCTTGGCTTTGGTGATGGTTTCCACCATGTGGAC
>DLVP01000125.1:191-9578 GCA_003445125.1 Oscillospiraceae bacterium
TATGTACCGGAATGCGGATGGTGCGCGCCTGGTCGGCGATGGCGCGGGTGATGGCCTGGCGGATCCACCACGTCGCGTAGGTGGAGAACTTGAAGCCCTTGGAATGGTCGAATTTCTCCACCGCTTTGATCAGTCCGAGGTTGCCTTCCTGGATCAGATCCAGAAACTGCATTCCGCGTCCGACATAGCGTTTCGCAATACTGACCACAAGGCGCAGGTTCGCCTCCGACAGCCGTTTTTTCGCTGCGGAGTCGCCCTTCTGCATCCGTTCGGAGAGTTCGATCTCCTCCTCTGTCGTGAGCAGCGGCACGCGTCCGATTTCTTTCAGATACACCCGCACGGGATCGTCCGTACCGACGGAATCGCTGTAATACACCGACTCCGAATCGTCGTCCGCGCGCAGATCGATATCCGAAATATCCAGGTCGAGATCCGGCTCGTAGTCCTCAATGATTTCGATATTGTTGCTTTCAAAGGTGTCGTACAGCTTTTCCAGCTGTTCCACATCGAAATCCAGTTCTTCAAGCGCGTCGCCGATCTCGCGGGTTGTCAGCTTTCCCTTCTGCTTTCCTGCTTCCAGCAGGTCGGTGATGATGGCTTTTTTATCCGGCATAAAATCAACCTACTTCTTTCCTTTTTTTAACTGATCTATATAAGACGCCAGCGCGTCGTCGTCCATCTTTGAAATGGCGGTTTCGTCGGGTGCGCGGGCGGTGGTTTTCAGTTCGCGGATGCAGTCCTCCAGCATTTTTGAGTCAAACGGCGGCGCCGTGGCAATCAGCCTTGACATATGGCTGAGGTCGGCATCGTTGAGAAACGCGGACAGCCGTGTCAGATCGGGAACACCGCTTTCGCGGATCACGCGGCACAGTGCCTCAAACACGCGGCGGTTCTGTCCGGTCACAAAATCGTCCTCGGAGAGTTTGTCCGTCACCGTTTCCAGTTTGTCGGGGTTTTTATACAGAAGCGACAGCAGGGTGTCCTCGCAGACCGCCGCTTTTTTATGCGCGGTGCGGTCGGGGTCTTCCTTCCGATCAGGGCGGCTGACGGACCGAACGAGGTTGTCCGCGTCCTGTTTTTCCTGCGCCTTCCGACGGCGTCGGAGCAGATTTTTCACCTGTTCGGCAATCGCTTCGTGGGAAACGCCGAGATCGTTTCCGAGCTTTCGGATATACACGTCCCGTTCCACGGGCGAGCGGATATCCGCCAGCACGCTTGCCGCTTCCTTGAGATAGCCCACTTTTCCCGAAGGGGTGGACACATCGTTTTTCTGCGCAATTTCGGAGAGCTTATAGTCCGTCACCGACGCGCTTTCGTCCAGCAGCATTTTGAACCGCTGCGCGCCGAATTTTTTGATATATTCGTCCGGGTCCTTCGCGCCGGGAATATTCAGCACCCGCACCTTCACGCCCAGTTCGTCAAAAAACGAAAACGCCCGCGTGGTGGCTTTGCGTCCCGCGCCGTCGGAATCGTACGCCACGACCACTTCCTTGGCATAGCCCGCAATCAGGCGCGCCTGGTCATCGGTCAACGCCGTGCCGAGAGTGGCAACGGTATTGGTGAATCCCGCTTGGTGCAGCGTGATGACGTCCACGTTTCCCTCGACGAGAATCAGCCGCTGTTCCTTGGAATTCTTGGCAAAATTCAGCGCGAAAAGGTTTTTCGTTTTCTTGAACACGGGAGTATCGGGAGAGTTCAGATATTTCGGCTTTTCGTCGCCCAGCACGCGCCCGCCGAAGCCGATCACACTGCCGCGCAGGTCGATGATCGGGAACATCACGCGACCGCGGAAGTAGTCGTATGCCCGTCCGGTTTTCTTCGACTGCCCTGCCACGCCCGCAGTGACCAGTTCGCGGTCGGTATAGCCCTGACCCTTCAGATAATCGGTCAGCAGATTGAAGCTCTCGGGCGCCCAGCCGAGTCCGAAATGGCGGATTGTCTGCACCGTCAGCTTGCGTCCCAGCAGGTACGCCCGCGCCGCTTCGCCTTCGGGGGCGACCAGTCGGTCGAAAAACCAGCGCGCGGCAAGGCGGTTAATTTCATACACCCGCGCTTTCAGGCGCGCCGCCGCATCGTCCTCGCCGTTTTCCGGCACGGTCATGCCCGCGCGCTGTGCCAAAAAGCGAACGGCTTCCGGATAATCGAGATTTTCAATATTCCGCACAAACGTGATGACATCGCCGCCCGCGCCGCAGCCGAAGCAATAGTACGACTGCGTTTCGGGAAACACCGTGAACGACGGCGATTTTTCCGAATGGAACGGACAAAGTCCGACCAGATTGCGCGAACTGCGCCTCAGATTGACATACGACGAGATGACCGAGGTGATTTCACTGCGGTTTTTCAGCTCGTCCAAAAATGCCTGCGGAAACGCCATACGGTCATCCCCTTTCTTTTTACCGATCCCAGCCCCGCGGGATTGTCAGATCACGGAACACGTCCACGGCATAGGTGTCGCTCATTCCGGAAATATAATCCACCACCGCCCGCTCCGTGCTGTCTTCTTCGGCAATTTCGCAATACTGCGCGGGCATTTTTTCGGGGTGCTTCAGAAAATATTCAAACAAAAATTTCACCGCATCGATCGCCTTGTTCTCCTGATCCTTGGCGGCGCTTCCGATATAGATATTCTCATACATAAAGGTATTGAACTCGTCGAAGGCTTCCTGCTCCGCCGCGCCCAAGGCGATTTTGTCCCGCGAATTTCCCAGCACCGACGCAATCAGCTTGGAAAACCGCTGAGACTTCGTGCGTCCCAGCACGTACCGCACGCGCCACGGGATATCCTCCGCACTGAGCATTCCCGCGCGGATTGCATCGTCAAGATCGTGGTTCAAAAACGCGATCCGATCGGCAATGCGCACGACCTGTCCTTCCCACGTCGCAGGAAGGACGCCTTCGGTATGACAGACAAAGCCGTTTTTCACTTCCCACGTGAGGTTGAGCTTTTCTATCCTCTCCGCCACGCGCACGCTTTGCCGATAGTGCTTGAACCGAAAGCTGCACACCTCGTCCAGCGCCCGCTCTCCCGCATGTCCGAACGGCGTATGTCCCAGATCGTGTCCCAGGGCAATCGCCTCGGTCAAATCCTCATTGAGCCGCATCGCACGTGCGATGGTGCGGGCAATCTGACTGACCTCCAGCGTATGCGTCAGGCGGGTGCGGTAGTGATCCTTTTCGGGCGAAAGAAAGACCTGCGTTTTGGCTTTGAGACGGCGAAAGGCATTGGAATGAATGATCCGATCGCGGTCGCGCTGAAAATCCGTGCGCATCGGGCATTTTTCGATTTCCCGCGTTCTTCCGCGCGTTTCGGCGGCAAGCGTGGCACGGTCGCACAACAACATTTTTTCGGTTTGCTCGATCTGCTCGCGAACGTTCATCTTCCTCATTCCTTTCTTTACATTATTTTATACGCACGGATTCGCGGAAATCCTTTATTTTTTTTGCAAAAAAAGAAATTTTTTTCGTTTTTTTCTGTTTTTTGCCGTAAAATGCCATTTTTCAGAGAACTTCCCGCCGTTTTGCCGTGCTTTAGGCGACGGACAAATTTTTTCAAGGAGGTTTTTATGAAAACACTTACCATTACCATGGATGCCGACCGCACGCTCCATGCAGACGGTTTCCTCCTCGGCGTGGAGGGGGAAACCGCGTGCGACAGGCTGTGTCTCACCACCGAACGGATGCGCGGCGACACCGATCTGAGCAGGTACTCGGTGGATCTGGAAATGAAGATCGGCGACTACGGCTTCATTATCAACGGCGCACAGTGGGAATTTGACGGAGACCGTCTGGTCTGCTATTTTCCCGTTGACCGCCACATGACCGCATACAGCGGCGAGGCGCAGTTTCAGTTTGTGCTGCATGACAGCGCACTGAAATACATTCTCAAGTCCCGCATCCTCACCCTGACGGTCGTCGCGCCGCTGTACAGTGAAAAAGCCGCCGAATCGTCCGATCCCGGTCCGATCGCGCGGATTTCCGATGCCGTCGGCACGGCGACCGATCTGGCACAGCAGGCGCTCGACCGCGCAAACGAAGCCTATGAAACACTGGGGGCGATTGCGGATGGCATGTACTAAAACGCTGGTCGAACGTCTCACCCTCATCGGCGATTTCATCCGTGCGAATTTCCCCTCCGCCACTACCCAAAAGTGGTATCTCCCCGGCGACGAGGAAAATCATATGCCGACGATCAACACCGGTATTTCCGCGATCAAGAGCTATGCCGACCAGACCGGGTACGAGCGGGGCGTGACCGACGGCACGGCAACAGGCTACAATCAAGGACACGAAGCAGGTTTCAGCGACGGAATGACCGCCGGAGTGAGTGCCCAAAAAAATCAGTGGTGGTGGAACTATCAGACCAATTCCGACGGCAGTGTGCGAACTAACTACGCGTACGCATTTGCCGGGAAGGGATGGAACAACGACACCTTCACGCCAACGCAGAATCTCACGGTCGTGAATGCCACGATGATGTTCTATCTGTCCAGAATTTCCGGAAGTCTTCAGGAAATCCTCGGAGACAAGACCATCGATTTTTCCGGTTGTGCCGGTGCGTCGAGCATTTTCACCACTTCACAGTTCACCGCTCTTCCCGTGCTGAATTTTCAGAAGGCGACCACCGTGGAGGGAATTTTCCGCGGATGTACTTCACTCGTGTCGGTCGGGCTTTTCACCGTCAACAAAAACACGGTGCTTACCAATGCGTTTGTCAACTGCGCCGCGCTTGAAAACATCACCTTCGGCGGCACGATCGCAAAAAGCGCGGACATCCATTGGAGCACCAAGCTTTCCTCGGTTTCAATCAAGTCTCTGCTGAGCGTGCTGACCGAGACGGTGACCGGAGTGACGATCACCTTGCCCGTGACCGTAAACGGGCAGGATACGCTGACGCTCTTGCAGACCGACACTGCACTGGCGCCGCTGTACACGGCGGCAATCGAAAACGGGTATTCCATCGCTTTTGCATAAAAGAAAGGAGAAAATTTATGGAAATCAAAGAAATTACAATTAAAATTCTCAACGCCGCCCCGGGCAAACGCCTGACCAACGGCGAGGTGTACGTCCGCTGCGTCGCGCTGGGGCGCGGGGATTCACCCGAAAACTGGACGGAAATCGACGAAGCCGACGTCCCGACGGAGGAGGCGGCTGTGCTTGAATCCTGAAGATGTGGCGGTGAAGATCGCCGAGCATCAGAAGGAGATCGGCAGTCTGAAGCACCGCATGGACGCCTGTGAAGCGCAGCTTCGGGTCATCAACGAGCTGGCGTGCAGCGTGGACCGTCTGGCGCAGAACATGGAGCATATGCTCAACGAACAGCGCGAGCAGGGCGCACGTCTGCAAGCGCTGGAAACCGCGCCGATGCAGGAAATGATCCGCTACCGTCGGCAGATCATAGGATGTATTATTACCGGCATCATCAGCGCCGTTATCGGCGCGTTCGCCGGTCTGATTCTCAAATAAGAAAGGGGTATTCTCTTGTTCTCGGAATTTATCAGTCAATACGGCACCACCCTCCTCTACACCGCCCTCACGGCGTTGGCGGGGTATCTGGGGATGCTTGCCAAAAAGTATCTCACCCGTTGGCTCAACACCAAAGCCAAAAAGGAAATTGCTCGCGAATGCGTCCGTTTTGCGGAGCAGGCGTACAAAGACCTGCACGGCGAGGAAAAGCTCAACGCCGCTATGACAGCCGCCGCCCAAATGCTCTCCGAACGCGGCATTGCGGTGACCGATCTGGAGCTGCGGGTGCTGCTGGAAAGCGCGCTGGCACAGTTTAACCGCGCATTTGAGGGGGACGAGGCATGATTACAAAAAAATTTCTCACCCAAAACGACACCTTTGTCCGCCCCACGCTCATCACTCCGCGCTATCTCATCGTTCATTCCACGGCACAGGGCTATCCGAACAAGGATCGTCTGTTCAACGGCTGGAACCGTTCGGGCAAGCTGTCGGTACACGGCATGGTGGACGACACGGGAAGCTGGCAGACGCTGCCGCTGAATTTTCTCGGCTGGCACGTGGGAAGCCGCGGAAACTCGAAAACGGTCGGGTTTGAAATCTGCGAGCCGAAAAACATTGTCTACGCCAACGCCAACCACACCCGCGTGGACACCAAGCTCTACGATCCGAACGACCCGTCGGTGCGCGCGGATTTTGAAAAACGGTACAAAAACGCCGTAGAGCTGGCGGTGGCTTTCTGTCGCGAAACCGGCATTCCCGCTTCCCGCGTGGTCAGCCACAAGGAGGGCTGGACGCTCGGAATCGCCTCCAATCACGGCGATCCCGACCAGTGGTGGTCGCTGTTCGGAAAAACCATGGACGGTTTCCGCGCCGAGGTTGCCGAGGCGCTCAAAGTGTCCGAAACACCCGCCGAAAAGCCCGCGGAAAAGGTGCTTTTTCGCGTACAAGCGGGGGCGTTTCTCAAAAAAGAGAGCGCCGAACGGCTGATCGTGCGGCTGGAAAACGCGGGATTCTCCGCGATTGCCGTGCGCGACGGGCTTTTCACCCGCGTACAGGCGGGCGCGTTTGCCAAGTACGAAAACGCCCGCGCGCTGCTGATGCGTCTGCACGACGCGGGATTTGCCGCCATTGTAAAAAACGTCTGACAGCACTACTGTCAAAAAAACGCCCCTGCCCGCGCGCCTTTCGGCGCGCGGGCAGGGGCGTTTTCCGGGGTTATTTTCGCCTTCCCGCATCGGCGGTCGGCGGCAGTCCGAACTGTTTTTTATACGCCGTGGCAAAGTTTTTCGCGTCCGAAAAGCCTGCCATCTCCGCCGCCTGTCCGACCGCGTAATTTCCCGCGCGAAGCAGCGAACGGGCATAGGAAAGGCGCAGGCGGAGAATATATGTCTTCGGAGACACGCCAAGCTCCCGCACAAACAGCCGCNNCCGCCGCAGATAGCTTTCGCTGACGTGCGTGCCCTCCGCCAGCAGGCGCACGGAAAGGTTCGGATCGCCCAGGCGGCGCGCGATTTCCTCCGTTGCCTCCGTTACGGCGCCGCTATGCCGCGCGCCGCCGCTTTGTGCGAGACGAATCTCCGCAAGCACACGGTAAAGAAGCGCCGTGACCGAATACCGCCAGCCGACGGGTTTCAGCAGAAAATGCCGGTACGCCTCCTCAAAAAGCGGCGCCAGCACGGAAAAATCCGCCCCGCGAAGCACCTCAATCCGCGGAGGCACTTCGAACGGAAGCGTAAAATGAAACACGATCATCCGATCCCGCTCGGCGCGACGCACATACGGCAGCCGCGGAGGAAAAAAGGTCAGATCATGCGACTGAAGCGACAAGGTCTGCTCGGCGGTTTCAATCTGCGTCTGTGCCTCCATGCGCAAAGACAGCGCACAGCACGAGAGCGAACATCGCGCCGTGTGCGGTTCCGTTTCATCGACATAATACATATCCACCAGCTGCGGTTGGAGATCGTCCCGATCCCAGATCATTTTTCATCACCTGCTTTTTTTCATTTTACCACACTTTGTTCTGATTTTCAAACCTTTTCGTGCGATTATACGGTTTTCTTTTGCGTGACCGCATGGTATATTGGAGAAAATACCAAAGGAGTGAATGCCTATGTCACGCCGTGACATTGCCCTGCGTCATTTTGACGAACAAAGAGAACTTACCGACCTGCGTGTGAAAAGCGGTATTGAAAACTACCGCAAAGGAAACGCCCATATTGTCCTTCTTTCCGACCGCCCGCTTCCCGAAAACGTGACCGTGGAAGTCGAGCAGGTCAACCACGAATTTCGCTTCGGCGCCAACCTGTTTTTGCTGGACGAGTTTGGCGAGAAGGAAAAAAACGCCGCTTACCGTGAAAAATTCGCCGAGCTCTTCAATCTTGCCACCGTGCCGTTTTACTGGGATGGTGTGGAACCCGAAAAAGGAAAACCGCGCTATGCCAAGGATTCGCCGAAGCTGTACCGTCGTCCCGCACCCGATCTGTGCGTGGAATACTGCAAGGAAAAAGGTATCGAGCCGAAGTGCCACTGCCTGAACTACGACAGCTGGATCCCCAACTGGCTGGTCAACGAGCCGGTGCCCGTCATCAAAAAATACCTGGAAAAACGCTTCCGTGAAATTGCCGAACGCTATGCCGACGACATTCCGAGCTTTGAAGTCACCAACGAAACGCTTCAGACCGCCAAATCCAAATTCATTCTGGAGGACGATTTTGTGGATTGGAGCTTCCGCATGGCGGATCGTTATTTCCCCAACAACCGTCTGATCATCAACGACTACAAAATCTGGTGGCCGTTTTCCTACAACACCCGCACCGCGTACTATATGCAGATCGAACGCCTGCTGCGTGACGGCATTACCCATCTGGATTCGATCGGAATGCAGTTCCACAGTTTCTTCCCGGTGGAGCAGGAAGGCGGAGATGAAGGAAACCGCCGCTACAATCCGGAGATTCTGTTCAAGGTGATGGATCTTTACGCCCGTCTCGGCAAAGCGGAGCAGATCACCGAAATGACCATTCCCTCCTATACCGACAAGGTTGAGGACGAGGAAGTGCAGGCGGAGCTGCTCGCAAACCTCTATCCGATCTTCTTCAGCCATCCTGCCATGGAAGCGGTCATTTACTGGAATCTCGTGGACGGCTACGCCTATACGGTCAAAGGACTCGCGGACGCCGGCGACATGACCCAGGGCGAAAACATCTACCGCGGCGGTCTTCTGCGCTTTGACATGAGTGAAAAGCCGGCGTTTACCGTACTCAAAAACCTCATCCGTCACGAATGGCACACCTCTGCCACTGTGAAAGCCGAAAAAACCGACAAAGCCGAAAAGAACCTCGTGCAATTCCGCGGTTTTTACGGCGATTACAAGCTCACCGTACACGCGGGAGAAAAGACGGTTCCCGTTGATTTCAAGCTGTCCAAGGATAATTTCGGAAAGCTGATCGTGCGGCTGTGATTTTTTTTCAGAAGCAACGCCGTTTTTCGTCACAAAAGCAGGATTTTATAGAAAAAAGCTATGGCTTCCTTGAAATTATTGTTGTATAATTGATTTTACAGAATCAATAACGGGAGGTTTTTATGAAGAGAATTATTGCGGTCTTTCTGGCAGCAATGCTGCTGTGCAGCTGCGGCGACTCATCCGCAACCTCTTCGACCAAAAGTACTGTTTCGGGCGAGTCCTCTCCCGTCAAGGACACCTCATCAAAAAAAGACAATTCATCGAAAAATACTTCCTCATGGGTGTTGGACGTCGCGGCGTTTGTCCGCGAGATTGACGGCGAAAAGTATTTTGACGTTTCAGCGGCTGCCGCGGCAAGTCCGCGCCGCCCCGATGACAGTGAATTTTTCCCCGAGCTTGACGGATTTGTCGGTTACTACATCGAAAAGGGCGTGTACATGGTGGACGCCGAGACAATGTAC
>DLVP01000207.1 GCA_003445125.1 Oscillospiraceae bacterium
CTTATTTTTTGTCTAACTTTTTTGGGGTCACTTCACCGCAATTTTGCGGGTGCCTGCGGCGCAGTACACAGCCCCCGCCCGCACGCAGGCGGGGACAATTTTTCAATATCAGAGTACGGTCACGCGGATCACGCCGTCAATAGCGCGGACGGCATCGGCAATCGCCGAAGAAATGTCGCCGCTGACGTCCATCATCGTGTATGCCATTTCCTTTTTGGAAGCATTGAGCATATTTTCAATGTTGATACCTCCGGCGGAAAGCGCCGCGGAAATCTGCGAAACCATGTTCGGAATATTCTTGTGAATCACGGTCAGACGGGTGTCTCCGCCGCGCGCCATGGAAGCCGCAGGCAGGTTAACGGAATTTTTGATGTTTCCGTTTTTCAGGAAATCAACCAGCTCCATTGCCGCCATTTTCGCACAGTTGTCCTCAGATTCGGGCGTGGACGCGCCCAGATGCGGAATGGTAATAATGTTTTCCACGTCAATCAGTGCGTCGGACGGGAAGTCGGTCACGTAGCAAGCCACTTTGCCGCTTCCGACTGCCTCCAGAAGATCCTCGTCACACACCAGTTCGCCGCGCGCAAAATTGAGAATCCGCACGCCGTTTTTCATCAGCTTGAGCGATTCGGAATGAATCATATGGCGGGTTTCCCCGGTGAGCGGCACATGAACGGTGATGTAATCGCAGTTTTCGTAAATCTCCTTGAGGCTGGCGGCGTGGTGAATGTTGCTGGAGAGCTTCCACGCGGCATCTACCGACAGGAACGGGTCATAGCCGTACACCGTCATGCCGAGGTTCTTTGCGGCATTGGCGACCAGAATACCGATCGCGCCCAGTCCGATGACACCCAGCTTTTTGCCGGTGATCTCCGGACCCGCAAACGCGGATTTTCCTTTTTCCACCAGTTTGGCGACATTGTCGCCTTCGCCCTTCAGCGTTTTGCTCCATTCAATGGCAGGGACGATTTTGCGGGAGGACAGAAACAGTCCCGCCAGCACCAGTTCTTTTACTGCGTTGGCGTTAGCGCCCGGTGTGTTGAAAACCACGATGCCCTGCTCGCTGCAGCGGTCAATCGGAATATTGTTGACGCCGGCGCCCGCACGGGCAATCGCCTTCAGATTGTCGGGAAATTCCATCTCGTGCATGGAAGCGGAACGCACCATTACGGCATCGGGATTTTCAAAATCGTCGGCGCATCGGAAATCCGAAGGGAAAACCTCCAGTCCGAGCGGCGAAATCTTATTCAGTGTTTTAATGGTAAACATAGCTGCCTCCCTCAGTTTTCTTCTTCAAATTTCTTCATAAAGGCGACGAGCTTCTCCACGCCTTCCAAAGGCATGGCGTTGTAAATCGAAGCACGCATACCGCCGACGGAGCGGTGTCCCTTCAGGTTCACGAATCCGTTTTCTTCGGCTTCCTTCACGAATTTTTTGTCCAGCTCGGCGTCGCCCGTGACAAACGGAATGTTCATCATCGAACGGCTGTCGCCGTGGACGGTGGGGGAGAACATTTCAGAATGATCGAGGAAATCATAGAGAAGCGCCGCTTTTTTGCGGTTGATTTCCGCCATTTTTTCCAGACCGCCGATTTCGTTTTTCAGCCACTCCAGCACCAATTTGCAAATGTAGATCGGGTAGGTGGGCGGGGTGTTGTACATGGAGCCGTTGTCGGCGTGAATCTGATAGTTGAACATCGTGGGCGTAATGTCGCGCGCGTGTCCGATCAGATCCTCACGGATAATCACCACGGTCAGTCCCGCGGGTGCCATGTTCTTCTGTGCGCCGGCATAAATCATGCCGAATTTGCTGACGTCCACCGGTTCGGAAAGGATGCAGGAGGACATATCGGCAATCAGCGGCACATCGCCGGTGTCGGGAATCTGCGGGAATTTGGTGCCGTAGATCGTATTGTTAAAGCAGATGTGGAAATAGTCCGCATCCTTGGAGAAGGTCGAAGGATCCAGCGCGGGAATGTAGGAATAAGTTTTGTCCTCCGAGGACGCCACGACGTGCGTTTCGCCGTAACGCGAAGCCTCCTGCCACGCCTTTTTCGCCCACTGTCCGGTGATGACAAAGTCGGCTTTGCGGTTGTTGTTCATGAGGTTGAGCGGAATCATCGCAAACTGCGAAGACGCGCCGCCCTGCAAAAACAGCACTTTATAGTTGTCGGGAATGTTCATGACTTCGCGCAGAAGCGCTTCACATTCCTTGATGATGCCATCGTAGACTTTAGATCGATGGCTCATCTCCATTACCGACATGCCCGAGCCGTTATAGTCCGTCATTTCCGAAGCCGCTCTTTCCAATACTTCCAAAGGGAGCATGGAAGGGCCGGCGGAAAAATTGTAAATTCTGCCCATTTTCGTATACCTCCGTAAAAAATAGAAAATTTTTGCCGCATGGAGTGCAGCAATTAAGAATATTATAGACTTTTCCGCTGTATCTGTCAAGGATTTTTCGGTAATTGCCCTTATTTTTGCAAAAGAACAAAAAACGGTCGGCGATGTCCGTTTGATTCGGTACTTTCAACCAACCGTTTTGACCGCCGCATTTTATGATTGCAGCGATTGTCCGCGTCCGATTTTTTCGACAAATTCATGCATTTGACGTCGGGATGTGAACGAATGTGTTTTTTCGATGAGTTCTTTTTGTTCCGAACGCGTCATAGACGCAAAGTGCCGCATGGCGTCGGGGTTTTGTGCCAAAGAAAAGCCGAATCCCATGGGCAGTTCGATCGATATATCATAATCCGATTGCATAACCGTGTCCTTTCGTCTGTTTTTTTGCGAAAACTTCGCTCTTTCAGTCTATGCGGATAAAGAAAAAACATACACGGTGATCCTCGGAGAAATATTCCCATGTTCCGAATCTCGTTTTCAACCTTTTTTTCAAAAAAACCGAAAAAATTGAAAAAACCCCTTGACATTTTTCAAAATTCGTGTATAATAAATCATGTTGCGGACAACAAACGGAGATCGTTTCCCGAGGCTTTTTCCGAGTCCGAATCAAGTGCAATATGCGGATGTGGCGGAACTGGCAGACGCGCACGTTTGAGGGGCGTGTGGTGTATTCCATATGGGTTCAAGTCCCATCATCCGCACCATATCGAGTATTCAT
>DLVP01000008.1 GCA_003445125.1 Oscillospiraceae bacterium
ACCATTTCGGGGTCAAGCGCTGAAGTCGGCTCGTCAAACAGCATAATATCCGGCTTCATGGCAAGTGCGCGGGCAATCGCCACACGCTGCTGCTGTCCGCCGGAAAGCTCGCACGGATAAAAATCCTTCTTTTCCCACAGTCCGACCTGTCGAAGCAATTCCTCGGCACGGCTTTCGATTGCCCGATAGGCTTCCTTTTTCTCCGCCGCCGACAGCTTCTTATCTACCTGCAGCTGCGGCGCCAGCATGACGTTTTTCAACGCGGTATACTGCGGAAACAAATTGAACGACTGAAACACCAATCCGAAATGCAGCCGTTTTTTGCGGACGGTCTCTTCATTCTGAGTCACGGGATCGTTTCCGTCAAACAGCGTTTCCCCGTTGACCGCAATTTGTCCGGCATCGGGCGTTTCCAAAAAATTCAGGCACCGCAAAAGCGTGGTCTTTCCGCTTCCGGAGGAACCGATGATCGCAAGAACCTCGCCTTTTTCCAGAGAAAAATCGATTTTTTTGAGCACCTCGGTGCGGTCAAAATTTTTGACCAAATTTCTTACTTCCAATACTGCCATACTCAACCTCTGTAATAATCCAGTTTTTTCTCCACATAGTGCAGCAAAATCGTCAGCACGCCGTTGAAGATCAAAAAGAACACGCCGGTATAAAACAGCGGCCAGATCAGCCCTTTGCCCGAAAAACGCTCGGCGGCAACCAGCATTTCGTTCACCGATATCACCCGTGCAAGCGACGTATCTTTGACCAACGTAATGATTTCATTGCCCATCGGCGGCACAATGCGCTTAATCAGCTGCTGCAGTACGACTTTGAAAAAAATCTGAGACTTCGTCATTCCGAGTACCTGCCCCGCTTCGTACTGTCCGGCAGGAATGCTGTCGATGCCGCCGCGGTAAATTTCACTGAAATAGCACGCATAGTTAATCACAAATGCCACCACTGCCGCCAGCATACGGTCACGCATCGGTGTGTCAAACACCATTCCCGGCACATAAAAAACCACAAAAAGCTGGAGCATCAGGGGAGTTCCCCTGATGATCCAGACGAAGGTTCTTGTGAGCCATTTCAGCGGTGCAAATTTTGAGCGCGATCCGAAGGTAAAGACAAAACCGAGCGGAATTGCCATGACAAGCGTCAGAAAAAACAGCTTGCAGTTTTGTACAAATCCAACCAGCAGATCGATGGTTACCTGTTGAAATGTCATGAGAATCTCCTTACTTTTTAACGACCTTCACCTGCTTGTTGTTCATATACGCCACCGACACCGTGGTATTCTCTTTGATTTCGTCGGTAATCGTCATGCCATTCCAGATGCAGTCGATATTTTTGCCCTGCAATTCCAGCAGTTTTCCGTCCCAGCTGATTTCCTGGAACACCGGCTCCACGCCAATTTCCTTGCAGACGGCTTTGATGAATTCCGTTTCAAAGCCGGTCAGTTCGCCGTTTTCCATATAGCACATGGGAGCAAAATAAGTAATACCAACCACCAGCTTGCCTTTTTCCTGGATATATGCCCAATCGGAATCGGTTTCGCTCTGAACGAACGGATCGGTCGGGTCGGTTGCCGTGATCAGATCCTGCAATTTATACTTTTCTGCAATGGTCTTTACCGTGCCGTCCGCCACGAGCTTTTTGATCGCTTCATTAACCTTCGCGGCAGCGTCGGAGCCTTTGCGGAACGCAATGCCGTAACTCTCCGGCGCGTATCCGTCGCCTTCCACGGTCAGATCGGCATAATCGGTGCCTTCACCGATGGAGCCGATGGTCATGACATAATCGATGATCGCGGCATCGGCGGTTCCCGCTTTCACTTCCATCAATGCGGAAGCCTGATCCTGTACGGCAACGTACTCATAGCCCTTCAGCGATTCCTCGGTCTGTGCGACTCTTTCACCCGCAGACTCTTTTTCCGCCACCAGAATCGGCTTCTTTGTTTTGCCGCAGCCTGCCGCCGCAGCACCCACCATCAATACGGCGAGCAGCGCCGCCACTGTTTTTTTCAAATTCATTTTCGTTTCCTCCGTTGCTTTAGTGTGCTACTATGATAACACAGTAAAATAACTTTGTCAAGTGATTTTTTAAAAAAATTTTGCGGCACCCGACACGGGTGCCGCAAGCATCAATCAAATTCAAAAATATCGAACGTATCAAGCGTTTCTTCTTCTGCTGCGTCGATGGCGTCATTCACCTTGCGGAGCATTATTCCGAAAATGTTCTTGACGCTTTTCGCCCAAACTTTTCTGCCGTTATAGGACTTGTTGACCGCATCGATCGTCGTGCCGTGATGATATCTTCCATCCTCGGACAGATAATTTTTTACCAGTCTTGAAGCAACGAAATCGATACATTCTTCATAGGAATCGAACGATTTGCGTCCGTAGCCGAAAATGTTGTTCGGTTTGAAGCAATGCCGTCCCCATCCGCTTTCCAGCGCGGAAACGCTTGCCAGAAACACGGCGTTGATTCCGTATTCCTTCTCTGCTTTCAGATACGCCCACGCATATCCTTTCAATTCGTGCCGCAGTGCTTTCTCCAGTTGTTCCTCCGTGAATCCGCAGGGTGTTCGCAGATCCAGCGTGTTGAGGTCGGTGTCCTCCGACATCGGAGCGACCGTTTCCTCTTGGATTTTTTCCTCTGCCCACCACAAGAAGTCGGACACGTCATCCTCGGCAAATACGCCGACGGGCAACGCCATCACGCTGACCAATGTGAGCAGCAGGGCGATCATTCTTTTCATTTTCTACCTCTCAAATTTTTATTTGCCTCTATATTTGGCAAAGAAAACGGAAAATATTCACACCACAAAATTTTTCCGTCATGAAAAAAGGCATTGCTTGCGCAATGCCTTTTCTGGAGCTGATGAACAGATTCGAACTGTCGACCTCTTCCTTACCAAGGAAGTGCTC
>DLVP01000174.1:0-5393 GCA_003445125.1 Oscillospiraceae bacterium
CTTCCTCCCGGAGGAAGGCAACCGTTGACGCGCTGCGCTGCCGCAGAAGAAAAGTGTGCAGATTTTGGGTTTTGAAAACTCAAATTTCATCCTCGCCTTCTTTGCGACACAAAACCCGCCTCCTTTCCAATCCCAACACCCCTCAGTCGCCTGCGGCGACAGCTCCCCTCTTGAAAAGAGGGCAGCCTAACGGTGACCGACTGTTCTGCCCCAAAAAGGAAAATGTGCGGACCTGATTTTATTTTTAAACCTTGATTTTTGCCCTTGCTTTCTCTGCGGCACAAAGAAAAAAGCGCACAACCGTAAGCTCCCTCCGAGAGGGAGCTGGCGCGAAGTGCCTGAGGGAGAGCGCGCGACTTTTGTTTTTTTGCTGTTTTCGGTTTTGAAGCCTTTACTTTTGCCCCTATTTTTCTGCGGCACAGTGAAAAAAACACACAACTCACAGTTTCTCCCGGAAAGAGGCTGTGACAGCCAACGGTGCTGTCACAGGAGAAACCCTAATTTCAGAATCGGAGGCGATTCTTTTGCGTGAAAATACCTGTTGTTTTACCGGACACCGTGTCCTCCCCGTTTCCAAGGAATGGTTGGAAACAAAGCTCAAAGCGACCGTAGAAGCGCTGATTGAACGCGGCTACACACGCTTTTGCTGCGGGGGCGCCCTCGGCTTTGACACCGCGGCGGCAATTGCCGTGCTTCGCCTGAAAGCCGTGTACCCCCAAATCCGTCTGGCACTCTTTCTTCCCTGCCCGAACCAGGCAAGCCGCTGGAGTCCCGAAAACATCCGCGTGTACGAGGCAATCAAAGCCCGCGCCGACGAAGTGACCACCGTCTGCGAAACCTACACGCGCGACTGTATGTTCCGCCGCAACCGACGGCTGGTGGACGAAAGCTCCGTCTGCGTTTGTTTCCTCAGCTCCGACCACGGCGGCACCGCATACACGGTGAACTACGCCCGAAAGAAGGGACTGGAAATCATCAACCTATACACTTGACAAATTTCGACCCCCGTGCTATAATCAAGACACTGTAAAAAGGGAGCTGCGCGACGCCGCGGCTGAGAGGGAGAAAGCCGTTCTCCGACCTGTGACCTGATTCGGATAATGCCGACGGAGGGAAATTCTGGCTCTTTGCCGACCGTGGGTGTGGTGTATTCCCGCGGTCTTTTTCGTTTACGGGACACGCAGAATTTTTTGTAAAGAGGTCTTTTTATGTCGTCGAAACAAATCAAACGCCTTGTGTTCAGTGCACTGATGCTTGCGCTTGCCACGGGACTCAGCCTGATTCCGTTGGGAATCCAGATGCCGATGGGCGGAAAGCTCACCCTGTGCAGTATGCTCCCGATCTGTTTGGTCAGCATCAAGTACGGTACGAAGTGGGGACTGCTCGTTTCGTTCACCTATTCGCTGATTCAGCTTTTCCTCAGCCTCACCGAGCTGATGGGCTGGGGCATGACCGTGTTCGGCTGGGTCGGTGCGCTGGTGTTTGACTATTTGGTTGCCTACACTGTACTCGGAATCGCGGGCGTGTTCCGCAAAAAGGGCGAGAAGGGCGTGGTGCTCGGCGTGGCACTGGCGATGTTCTGCCGCTTTTTCAGCCACTTTATTTCCGGCTGCATCTTCTTCCGCCAGTGGTGCTGGGAAGGATGGAATCCGGAACTGTATTCCATTTGCTACAACGGCGCGTATATGCTGCCCGAACTGATCATTACCGCGCTGGCGGCATGGCTTCTCACAAAATACGCAGGCAAGCTCTTTGCGCCTGAATATTAAGTTTTGAATTTTTCCGTATCCACGCGCCCGCGCCCTTCCGAAGAAGGGCGCGGGCGCATTTTTGCGGGGTTCGTGCCGGGAAATTGATTTTTCTGCCCGCACGGCAAACGGGCAAAAAAACAACGGCGGCAATCCTCTTTGAGGATTGCCGCCGTGGGCTTTACCAAGTCACGCATGGGCAAGCTGGGAAAGACAGCGGCGATAGATCAGCTCTTGTCCGAGACGGTTCGGATGAATCCCGTCGTCGCACAGCACCGCTTCCAGCGCGTTTTTCTCGGTCGGGAACGCGGCGCGCAGATCCAGCACCGCGCATTTGAATTTTTTCGCCAGCGCTTCTGCCATGCGGCTGTACAGCTCCTGTTTGCGGAAAATGATGTCAATATCGCCCAGCCAGTGCAAAATGGCTTTCGGATCCAGCCCGTCGCGGCAGATCCAGCGGAAATACCGTGCGGCGGAGATCGGCGGCAGCGTGGCAACCACCGGGATGCTCCCGCTCTCCCGCACCGTGCGGATCATGTCGGCATAGGTCTTTTCAAAGGCTTTCGGCGGGGTGTTGGAAAGATGCACCTTGTCCGGTTCGGCGGCGATTTTCGCCCAGTTATAGTCGCTGTCGTTCCCGCCAAACTCCAGCACGGTGTACTTGCCCGGCTCTCCACGCAGAAGCTCCCGATCCAGCAGTCGGGAACCGACGTTCACCGTCGCGCCGAATTTGCAGTGAGTGTCCAGATCCAGCCCGCAGTCATCGGTCAGACGGCGCTTGGTGTCGCTGTCCATCACATATTTTCCGTTTTCCAGAATCACGCCTTTGAGAATAGAATCGCCGAACACGCTGATACGCATAAAATCACCTTTGCACGTTGTGATGTAGTTTTAAATACTATATAACATATTTTGCGTGTAATGTCAAGGGGTGTCCGCATATTTTCAAAAAAAATTCACGTTTTCACAGCCGCGCCAATGCCAACAGAATCAACACTACGCCCGAAAGCCACGAAAAATCCGCGGTTTTCTTTTCCGAAAGCCGACATCCGAGAAAACCTCCCAGATGCAATGCCGCCGCTTCGGCGAAAAACGAAAACACCAGAATGAGCAGCGGCTCCCCCTCGCACAGCCCCGCGCCCACGCCCGCCGCCAGTGTGTCCAGCGACAATGCCGTCGTCAGAAGCACCGCTTCTTTCACCGACAGCGTTTTCGACTCGTCGGCATCCGCCTTGGTGCAGTCCTGCACGACGGACAAAAAACGGTGATCTTCCGCCGCCCGTGCGCTCAGCTTTCCCTGCACATATTCCCACAGCTTCCACACGCCCATGCCGAACAACAGCACAAACCCGATGCCCTTTGCCCATCCTGCGGGAATTTTCGCGCGAAGTAAATCGGAAACACCGAGACTTGCGGCAAGCATCAGAAATCCGATCAATCGCATGACTGCCGCCGACAGCGGAGGAATCCGAATCCCGCGCACGCCGTAAGAAAAGCTCGCCGCCAATGTATCCAGCGACAGCGCCCCCACAAAGCACAGCGCACGCACCACCGTCCGAAACAATTCCATCGCCCTCTCCTCCTTTTTTCATTCTATGCGGGGAATGAAAATCCGGTTTTGAAAACCGTGGAGAAAACGGAGGCGTGTTGCCTTCGGCTGATTCTGCCGGTGAGGCGAGCGCATAATCGGCAATAATTGTCTTATTTTTCGGAGAATTTTGCTTGAATTCTCCCACAGATTGCGTTAGGATACAAAAAAGCCGGTTTTGTGAACCTTTCATAGTTTGCCGAAATGCAAAAAACACGCGTGCGCCCCTTGCTTTTCGGGAATTTTTGCGGTATACTGGCAAAAGACGGTTCCATGACCGATTTGTCTGTACGGAGGTTCTGTATGCTGGAATACAAATTTGACACTCAATTGCTCATCGAGGGCGAAAACCTTGACGAGGACGCGATCAACGACTATATCACCGAGCATTTCAAGGGCGACTGCCTGATTGCGGTCGGCGATGAGGAGCTGATCAAAATTCACTATCACACCAACGAGCCGTGGCTGGTGCTGGAATACGCCGCGTCTCTCGGCGACATTTACGATGTCGTGGTGGAAAATATGCAGCGTCAGGAAGACGGAAAGAAAGGTTGATTTTATGATTTTCGAATCTTTTGACCGCATCGTGTTTGCGGGAGATTCCGTGACCGATATGGGAAGTCAGAATCCCGTCGGCGAGGGACTGTTTGACAACGTGGGAAGAAGTTATGTCCGCGAGATTGAAAATATGCTTGCCGTGTGGTATCCCGAACGCATGATCCGCGTGACCAACTCCGGTATCGGCGGCAACACCAGCCGTGATCTGCTCGCGCGGTTTGACCGCGACGTGGTTCAGCTCAAGCCCGACTGGGTGTCGATCTGCATCGGCATCAACGATGTCTGGAGACAGTTCGACTGCCCCGCCATGCGGGATCGGTGGGTTCTTCCGGACGAATACGAGTCCAACCTGCGCACCATGATTGAAAGTGTCAAGGATCATGTGAAGGGCATTTTCCTGCTGACGCCGTATTACATGGAGCCGAACGCCGAGGATACCATGCGTCACCGCATGGACGAATACGGCGCGATCTGCCGCCGTCTGGCGGACGAATACGGCTGCCGCTTTGTGGATTTCCAGGCGATGTACAACGCCTATTTTGCTATCCGTCACTCGACCTTCATCGCGTGGGATCGGGTACATCCGAACCAGGTGGGCGCCGTGCTGATGGCGCGCGAATTTCTGAAGCAGTGCGATTTTGACTACAACCGCTGAAAGGGACGGATTTATGGGAAGCGTGGATGCCCGCATTGTGCAGTACGGCATTTTTGACTCCTCCGTGAGTATGCCCGAAGTGACCGAAACCCGAAACCGCCTTCTCACAAAATACGAATTTGAACTGTACCCTGCCGATTGTGCGGGAACGGCATATATTGACGATGTGCCGTACCCGCCGAAGGCAGGGCTGCTTTTGTGTGTCAAGCCGGGACAGCGCCGCCGCAGTCAGATGCCCTTCAAATGCTGCTGTCTGCATCTTCAGGTCGAAAGTCCCGCGCTTGCCCGTGAACTGGACCGTCTCCCGACGGCAAGCTTTCCGACGGATGCGGACGAATTGACGCGCGTGTTTTACAAAATGGCAATGCACGAACGAAACAGCCTTGCCGACGAGCTGTTTTTGCAAAGCTGTGCCGATCGGACTTTGTACCTGCTGCTGACGCTTACGGAAACCCCCGCGTCCGACCGTGCGATCGACACAGCGCATACCGCCGTGCTCCGCGACATCCGAAACTATATGCGCAAAAACTTTGCCGAACCGCTTCCGCTGTCGCGCCTTGCCGAAATGGCGGCGCTCAGCCCGATTTATTTCCACCGTCTGTTCACGCAATTTTTCGGCATCATGCCCGCGCGCTTTCTGCTGAAGGAGCGCATCGGCGCCGCGCGGCGGCTGTTGTTGACCACCGATGCCCCGATTGCCGACATTGCCGCCGAATGTGGCTTTTCGTCGCAGTCACACTTCAACGACAGCTTCAAGAAACAAACCGGGCGTTCTCCCGCGCAATACCGCAAAGAAATGCTCAGCCGCGTTGATCTTTAACGAAAAAGCCACCCCCGCGCCCGA
>DLVP01000174.1:5404-7785 GCA_003445125.1 Oscillospiraceae bacterium
TCGGGCGCGGGGGTGGCTTTTTGCACTTTTCCCGGTTACTGCACCTTGTATTTTTTACAGATTCGTTGATACACCACCACAAGCAGCGGAATCCCGATCACACATCCCGCCGCAATCAGGACGAGCGCGACCCGACCGTTTTGCACGCCGATCAACGCTGCCGCCCAATAAATGAGAGAATATATTCCCCACATGAGTCCGTTGGCGTGATTATACGCGGTGACATCCGAAAGCTCCGTTTCTTTGACTTCCGTTCCCGCCCAGAACCACATCGGCTTTTTTCTGTTCCACGCGTAAATGCCGATGCCGGTGAGCAGCGCACTGCAAGGGATCATGACGAGATACCAGATCAGATTTTCCATAGCCTTCACCTCCGCAATCTCTTTACCGCAGCAGAACTGTCGCCGTTTTCGGCTTGTCAGCAATCGTATATCCGGGAAGTGAGCCGGTATTGCGATAAGAAAAATTCACGGCGGTATCGGTCGTTTCAATCATCAGATACTGTCCGATCTTCGGCGTTCCGGTACATTCATAAAACCGCGGTTCCTTGTCTCCCGGCACCATGCCCGTCAAGCCGTCCTCCTCGAAAAACTCAAACGGCTTTGCGGCAAACGGGCGAAGTCCGCCCATATGCACCGTGTGAAACGACACGCGGGCTGCCTCTTCTTCGGTCAGTTCTTCATGATCGGTGCCGATCAGATCGCCGTTTTCGTCAAAATGCAGAATCCCCTGCCACGACTCGGAGCGCAGATAGTCCTGCCCATGCACGTGACCGTACAGATAAAACAGATTTTTGTGTCCCGCAAACGCGTCCAGCATCCACTTTCTGTGCGGCACATCCGCATATTTCCCGCAAATCGTGCCGTCCGTCATCCGCGAAGTCACCGACAGATGTCCGACCACGAAAATTAGTTTATTTCCCTCGGGATCGACCGCGCGGAGCTTCTCCTTCAGCCACACCAAGGACTCCCGATTGTAGCCGCAGTCATGATTGTCAAACGCGTCGTCGGGATCGACGTTCAACCCGAAAAAGTCAATCCCATCGATCACATAGTGAAACGCAAGGTGGTACAGCCCCGCCTGCGGACCTTTGGCTTTGGCATAGACGCCGTAATACTCGCCGTCCGCAAGCACGCCCAGCGTCTCTTTCATCGGACCGGATTCGTAAAACTCGCAGGTATTGTACGGCGGATTGTCCCGCGTCGGGAAATCGCCCATGATCGGATCGTTGTTGCCGCCCACATACAGCACTTTTTCGCCCTTTGCCGTGCGCGCGAAGTTTTTCACCAGTTTTTCCTTGATGTCCAGCCAGTTCTTGTACGGCAGGGCGCAGGAGCGGTTCCAGTACGGGTAATCCGACAGGTTGTCTCCGCCGATAACGGACAAATCCGCCTTGCCGAATTCCTCCAAGGTCTTTTCCGCCGCAACTACCGCGGATTTGCGGAGAGTTGTCGGGTAATTGAGCATGACCTGCTGATTATGAATATCGGTATAACACGCAATTTTCATTGATATCGCCTCCGAGCCTCAGTATATCATGATTTTCCTGAAATGTCCACGAAAAAAAAGCGGCAAAAACTGTGTTTTTGCCGCCGGTTGTTTTTACCGGAACTTTTGAGACAGATCAAGCAGAATCCGGCGGTATTTTGTCGGAAGCGCCCGGTAATTCTCCACCAACTGCTGTTCGTCCTCTCCCAACGCGTAGGGTACGGTTTTGCGGATCCGATCGGGGCAATCGGTATGCTCGATGATATAATCCACGGATGTATCAAAAAAATCGGCGAGACGTTTGAGCGTCTCGATGTCCGGCTCGATATTGTGATTTTCGTATTTATTGATTGACTGCTGACTCATGCCGACGGCATCCGCCAACCGTTGCTGGCTGATTTTCCGTGCCGCACGCAGTTCCTTGATCCGACGCAACACATAGCATCCCTCCTTCCTCCTATTTTACTCCATGAACGATTGACGCGAAACGTCAGAAATTAGTGATTGACAAAAATATTTCGTTGTTATATAATACTATTAAACGGTGTTACAAAGGAGGCTTTTTATGTTTTACAAAATGCGGTGCTGCCAACGAAGCCAACGAAAGATTCCGTACCTCCTATTGTCAGTGAACCGGTGAATTCCCTTTCCGGAGAGCTGTCCTGCTCCGATGTACTGAACGCACTGACCGGAAACAACGGTTTGTCCGTTTTCATTACCCTTATTTCGATTGCCTTCCTTATCATTATCGGCATCTGTGCAGTCAACTACCGCAAGGCTCAGCAGGCGAGAGGCTGAGATTTGCGCGGTTGTAAATAATCCCCTGAACACATGCTTTCGTTACGTGAAAACATGAGTTCTCTTTGCAACTGGGGAAAATATTGAAAAAAAGC
>DLVP01000068.1 GCA_003445125.1 Oscillospiraceae bacterium
TGCGTGGATGCCGGTTTTTCACTTCAGCCCAAGCTGTGACAGCATCTGTTCGGTCTTTGCCCTATCGCCGGCGGTTGTGGCAGAACTCATTTTCAGCTCATTCACACGCCGCTTTGCTCTTCCGCCGAAAAACAAGGCGCCCCAACGGCGAAGCTCGTACAACGGAAGCAAGGCGCGCTTCCCGGTCAGCGACGGATAACGAAATCTCAGCACATCATAAGGCAGCCAAATTCTGGAAAGGACATACCGCGTCTTTCCTCCCTTTTTCGTCTGCCCGACCGCTACGCGATTTTCAAGCGTTCCGTACACCCCGCCCTTCAACAGATAGCTTTCCATCTCACGGGAAATTTCGGCATACGGCGCATTGCCGAACCAGATTTCCGAAAGGCGTTCGGCTTCTGCGGCAAAAGTCAGAATCCCGCCGCGCCGCAACAGTGCATTGCGCTTTTCATGATCGTTTTTCACGCAATGGTTCAGAATCCACACATCGAGAAAAGGACGAATACCGCATCCGCCGAGAACAGCAAAATGCTTTGCCATATGGGCGATATGATAATAATAAAACATTTCGTCGCTCAGAATGTATTCAAAAGAATTTCCAACCGGTTCTGCCTCTTTCCAGACCGACTGAAGGATTTCCTCCATGCTTCCGACACTTTTTTCTTCGCTCAGGCTGTAATGAAGCTCCAGATGCACACCGCTTTCCGAAAGAAAGCCAACATCATGGGGACCTTTTGCCTGCTGCCGGTACGCTAATTCCGAAACGAGTCGGTCTGTCGCACGTTTGAGGTCATCTTCCCGTACCAAAAGGTCAATATCGCAGCTTGTCCGCATCCACGGTTCGGGGTAATACTGCCGCAGCACCGAACCCTTGAGCGGCAAAAAGGGAATTTTTGCCTTATTCAACGCTTTGCGCAGACGATTCAATTCATCGTTCATCCGCTCGCAGCGATACACGGCGAGTACCACCTGCTTTTGAAACTTTGCCTTGATGTTCTCATCCGTCACCCACCCGTTTTTCAGCAGTGCACTCCCGACAAGATGCGCAAGATCGTGAAATTTTGCAAGCTTATACAAATCCTCAAGTTCTTTTTCCGAAGGCATCGATTGCGGCACTTCCAGTGTTTTTCCGCAAATTTCACTTGCGATCAGATCCGTCATCATGCGCACGGTTTTTTCCATATTCACACCTCCGAAGTGAGCCGTCTTTCTTTTATGAACGAAGCCGATGTATTCAGCGCCGCCACAGCGGCACCGAATACATCGGCTTTCAGTCAGATATTCCTTTTGCCGACATCCGATTTCATTATACAATCAAATACAGACGCCGTCAAGGGTGTGATGTCAATCGCGGACATTTTTTAAACAGTAAGTCCCATCACCAGCGGAACCATGATGAGCACCGTGAGATAACCGAGGGCATCGACCGCAATGCCGTATTTGAAATAATCACGGAACTGATAGCCCGCCGTCATGGAAATACCCCATGTAGAACCGGAAAGCGGGCACGACGCTCCCATGCTGGCACCGAACACGATACCCATCGCAAAAGCGGTCACATTCAGTCCCATCGTCGGGGCAATCGACATGACCACCAACAGGGCAATGGAAATCGCCGTGGAGTTGGAAATAAAAAGGCTGGTAATCTGTGCGAAAAGAACCAAAATCGCANNCGCAAACAGGGCAAACGGGGTGATATTCGCTCCTGCCAGTTTCATGAACCAGCCGGCAATGATATCAATTCCGCCGGCATATTTCAGCACGGTCGCCAAGCCGAGGCACGCCGCCAGACGTCCGACAATATCCCAATTGATTCCGAGCACCGCTTTTTTCTGAGAAATACAGCCCGTAATGATGCAGGCAAGCGCCGAAAGCACCGCGGTGACGTGCGGTTTCACAACAATATCCGTGAACGGGACTTTCTGCACGATGTAGAAGAAAACCATCAGGGTGAAAATGATTGCAATGGCAACCGCCTTTTTCGGTTCCACCTGATCTTTATGTTCTTTGATATCCTTGGTGAGCGCCTCGGTATTTCGATTTCCCCAGATCTTCTTGCCGAGCGGATAGCCGATAAACAGTGAATAGAGCAAGAACACTACGCCGATAGCAAGTCCGAAAGGGGTGAAATCAAAAACGCCGAAGGTCTGATAGCCATATTGCTCCAAAAGTCCCTGTGCGGTCATCTGCTGGGAAGAACCGACCAATGTCGCCACGCCGCCGGCATTGACGGCAAGGGTAATCGGGATGATATGATTCATCGGGTGAATGTTCGGATTGCTTTTTCCGAGCGCAAAAATGATAGGAATAAAGATTGCAAGGATAGTCACATTCGTCATGAAAGTGGAAAGCGTAAAGGCAATGATGTACGAAACCGCCATCAACACCCGTTCACTTCCGCGGGAGGCTTTCATAATGACCTTTCCAATCTTTCCCGCGACCCCCGTTTCGTCGATCGCCATTCCCACCACGAGAACGCTGACCAACATGATCACCGTCGTACTGGCAAAAGATCCGAACGCATCCTTGAAACTGCCGATTCCGAAGAGCACCATGACGGTACAGCCGAGTATGGCGGAAGTTGCCATCGGGAGCTTATCCCAGATGAACAGTGCCACGCAAAGTCCGAACACCACCAGCGAGGCGACGTCCGCATGAGCAGAAATAAATTCACAAATTCCCATTATTCCGTAATCCTTTCAACTTTCTTTCCTGTCGTACTGCCAAAAGAGAACAACTTTTTCATCAGGCGTTCCTGAGCTTCGCGGGAATAAATTCCCTCCGCGCACTGTGCCATTTTTTCGCGCATATCGTCCACGGTAAACGCGTTTTGCGGATCGCCTTTGGGAATCAGCACCGTCTGCGTGCAGCGCTTTCCGTCCGCATCCTCAATTTCCACACGGCAACCGCGAATTCCCTCGTCGCGGTTCTCCATAGTTTCATCGGGGATCAGTTCAATTCGTCCGGTCATTTCAAGCACCGATTCCGGCACGCAGTGACTGTCCAGCTCATTCAGGGTAAAATGTCCGAGTACAGCCGCACACGCCGTGGCATAATGGATGGAAAACTTTGAATCGTCCGACGTTTTCGGCATATGAATCTGTCCGGCAATGCGAATGGCATTCGGATAAATATACACACGAATTGCTTTGATCTTTTCCGCAGAAAGTGCGTATTCCTTCTTCAGTTCGAGAACCGCCTGAATCGCACCGTGGGTATGTCTGCAGGAAGGATACGGTTTGATATAGCTTTCATCGATGCAGAAGGTCTTGCCGAGTCCTTCGGTAATCATACGGTGGTCGATCTCGTCCGACATCGCATGGAACCAGCCTTTAGTGCTTTCAAGCGGAAGAATTCCTCCCTCCACACCGTTCATAGCAAGAGTTGCCGCAAGGATTCCGTTCTCCGCCGCCTTGGCGGGGTTGAGCGGTTTGATGCTCTGACCGCTTTCCGCCACGATCATCAATCCGCTTGCCATTGTCACGGAAATCGCCATTGCATGATAGATTCTTTCTTTGTCAGCCTTCATCAGCTTCGCCGCGGCTGCCGCACAGGCAATCACACCAGCAGTACCGGTAGAATGAAATCCGCGATGCACAAGTCCGGGTTGAGCTGCTGCCGCCACACGGCAATAAACATCATAGCCTGCCACCGCCGCAGTGATAATCTCCCGTTCATCCGATCCGAGTTCTTCCCCCAGCGCCAGCACAGTGGAAAACACATGGGCACCCACATGCCCCATCGCTTTGCGGTTTCCGTCGTCCATATCGGCACCGTGCGCATAGCAGGCATTCAAAAATGCCGCCTTTGCTGCGGGAAGTTGCCGATCGCTGAACAGGACGCTGCTCTTTCCTTCGGCGCTTTGTGCGAAAGTGAATGCTTCCACCGCCCGATTAAACACCGTGTTGACCTTTTTCCCCGCCATGGCGGCACAAACATAGTCTGCAAGAAAAAGTCTCACATTTTCCACGGTTTCGGTCGGAAGGTCTTCATAGGTCAGGTCATAAACAAATTTGCTCAAACACTCACAGGAATCCATTGCTTATTTTCCTCCGTTCGGTTATAAATTTCGTTGATCTATAATAACGCGTGCGCTGTAATTTATTGCCGGACAGAATGTTTTTGTACATTGCGAAGCAATGTACAAAAGGGGGCGCCCCCTTTTGTTTTTCGTTTTCGATCCGAACTGACTCTTGGATTCCGCGACACGAAAATCAATGAATCGACGGTTTATTTTGTGCCTTCCATCGCCTTGATTGAAGGCTGAACCCGCCTTGTTGCCGGTTCGGAAATATCATGGCGCATCATATCTTTTCCGTGATTGTCAATCACCTTCACGGACGAAGCAATGCGGCTGTTTTTCTCAAGATACTCTTCATACGTATCGGCAACAATCGTGAATCCCGCGATGCGATCCCCACTGCTGCGGATTTCGCTGTCAAATTCGGTGCCTTTGGAATGGAACACATAATAGCTCTGCATACTTCCGTCGGCAACCGCTTCGTCGAAGCCTTCCACGTGGTCGAACACACCGCCGCAGGTATAGATAAATTCATTGATAATATATTTTCCCGTAAACTTCGGTTTCACTGACCGACAGGTTCCGAGTGCTGCATCGATCGCATAATCGATGATATCCACCCCGGAATTCTGCTCGATCAGCTGATACTTCAATCCGCCGCCGGTTCTCGCGCTGAATTCGATGACATAAAGTTCTCCGTCACGGTACAGCATCTGTATCAGCATCGGGCAATCCTTCAGTTCAAACGCCTGCGCGATTTTTTTCGCGATTTCATGAATTTTCCCGTATGTTTCATCCTTCACGCCTGCGGGAACCACAGAACGGTAAATGATAAACTTTCCGTCAATCTTTGCTTTGTCGCTTTCCGAAACGCAGAGAATCTCCGGTTCGCCGTCTTTGACAAGGACATCGACCGAAAGCTCTTTTCCTTCCACAAATTCCTCGACAATGGCGTTATGCGTGCGGCTGTACCGGAACGCCGCGCTCAATGCTGCGGTCAATTCCTCTTTATTTGTCACTTTTGCCACGCCCTTGGAGCTGTTGCAGTCCACCGGTTTGACAATCATCGGATACGGAATATCTTCCGGGACGGAAAAGTCGTTTTCCTCCAGGATCACAAACTTCGCCGTGGGAATTTCATGCCGGGCAAAGACCTTTTTCATATACTTTTTATTGGTCACGTTTCTTCCCGTCTCTGCGGCAATATAGCAAGGAAGACCGAGTTCTTCACTGACGGTTGCCACGGTATTGAGCGCCTGATCGGTACACACTGTCAGAAGAAGATCCACCTTTTCATTGACGGCGATGTTTCTGATTCCGTCAATATCCAACGTACTCACCTGATAAAATCGGTCTGCAAACGATTCGGCGACCGGATGCGGCGTATAATCTGCAAGGATTGTTTCATAACCACGCGCCTTCAGATGGCGAATCAATTCAATCTGAGGAATTCCGCCCGCCAGTACCAACGCTTTTTTCATATCTTTCACTTTCCTTCCGACTGTTCCGCGATGGCGTCTTCATTGGTTACCGTCAATGCTTTTTGATTGGTGAGGTACATACCGATCAGTCCGATACCCGAAAAAACAGAGGTTGCCCGAATCACCCATGGGAGATAGGTTTTGAACGTCCATGCACACAATCCCGTGGCGGCATCTCCGCCGATAAACAGTGCGACTACGTAGAAAACCGCCGAAAGTCCTCCGGCAAACAAGCACACCAGTATTCCCACCGCAAAGACGGTTAAGATTACATCAGAAATCTTTTTCATTGCCGTACCTCCTTACAGTCCCATCACAGGCAACAATCCGAGCATACACACGACGGAAAGTGCATAATGGATGCCTACCCAAATCAGGCAGTTGAGGGTTGTCTCCTTCATTTTCGAACCGGCAATTCCCATTGCCGTATACATACACAGTGCCAACGGCGGGGTCATTCCTTCCATTGCGCCGGTGATTGCCGGGAGCATTGCGGCGGCAAGCAGTGGATTTCCACCCGCGGCTGCCACCACGGAAATAATGGTAGTACCGAAAATTTTCGTCTGCGCCGATCCCGGGAAAACCATGCCCAAAACAGCACAAATCAACGGAATAACAAAAGCAAGCGTAGTCAGAGACATATTCTGATTTTTAATAAAATTCCCGATGTTTACACCGACATCCGTTTCGGAAAACAGATTGCTGATGCAATATGCGAAGAAAATAGTTGCTCCGACGGGCACGATTCCTTTGACTCCGTTTTTCACGGTCGCACACAAAGCCTTCGCGGAGAGTTTCTTTCTGTTGACAATCAGCGCATAAGCGGCAGCGAGACAAGGTGTAAATACAAGCAGGCTGCTTGACATATTTCCCGCACCCGCCCCGAGGCGTTCTTTGAAGAAAGTTGTTTTAAAGAAATAGTCAAGGACAAACGGAAGGAGGATGATTACGGGAAGAAACAGATTCAGCCATCCTTCTTTCAAGGTCTTTTTCAAGTCGGGAAGATCTTCCTTTGACATCGGCTTTACTTTGTAATACTTACAAAAAATGAAAGTGGTAACCAGCCTCTGGAGAATGAACCACAAAGCAATTCCCCATACCACGATCCAGAAGGTGGACTGGGACATTTCCTCGCCGCTGAACTCGTTATAGCACGCCAGCGCCGCAACAATGACCCCCGCAGGCGGGATCATATTGCCCATGGTGGAACAGGCGCTTTCAATATTTGCCGCAAGGTGCGCCGGCACGCCGGTCTTTTTCATTGCCGGAATAGTAAACGTTCCCGTCGTTGCCACATTCCCCGCGCCGCTTCCGGAAAGCGCCCCCATGAAGGTGCTTGCGATAACCGCAGTATATGCCGCACCTCCGGGAAGTCTTCCCAACAGTGCCACAATCACATTCGTAACCGTATCCACGGCGTGAGTGGCATCCAGAATCTTCGCCAGTACAAGAAACGCTATAATTGCATAAAACAAAGTGTCTGTGGCATTTTTTCCGATGTATGTAAACGCATTGCTCCACTGATTGGTCAGCAAAACCATCAGAACAAATCCGAAAAACATACATTCATAGATCGGTCGTTTAAAAACCAAAAAAGTGATTCCGATCAACGCAATCAGTGCGATGATAAACCATACTTCAATCGGCATGTTACCCCTCCTTAAAGCTCTTACAGAATAATCTTATCATGCCTTTTCCAAAAGAAAACTCGACCTATGGTTTACTTGAAAAAACAGAGGTCTCAGATGAGACCTCTGTGCTTTGCTATTTCTGCGAGATCGGCAATTTTCCGTCCGCTGTTTCTTTCGTATATCCGAATGAAATCAGCCGCGTCCTTATTCAGCGGAAGATATACGATTCCCCTCGCCAATTGCCGTTTTTCGCAGTTTTCTTTGTGCCACGCAAGGGAAAACGACGGATGATGGGTGAAGATCATCGGAAGCTCCCTGCCGTCCGACACGGGAATGATATTTTTATTATCGTTGATGTAGGATTGAAAATACCGCGTGAGGTTTGCACCGAAAACCAGGAATTTATCGTGAATCAACACGGTTTTTTCCTCCGCAAGCGGACAAAACCGGACATTCAGCCCATACTGCTCCAGATGCAATCCACGGATATATTCGGGTTTACCCGTTCGGATGCAAACATCCGTAATCCCGACAAGCATGAAATACGAGAGCAGGTAATGAACGAGCGGTTTTCCCGCAATCTCGCCTTCAATATCCTCTGCTCTTATTTCCCCGATCCAATGATGCTTTCCGTAAAGTTTGGTCCCGTTGAAAATAAACTCAATATCGGCATCCAAAAGCATGGACAGCTTCGTCAAAAGCGACGAATCGGGNNCCTTTTCCGAGACCTGGGTCATAGCCTTTTCCAGGGTGCCCGGATTTCCCGGCAAGGCCTCCGGATCGGCCAGCAGGTCGTTGACGGTGATGCCGAACTGAGCCGCCAGCTGCATCAGGGTCAGCACATCGGGGATGGACTCCCCCCGTTCCCATTTGGAAACCGCCTTATCCGTCACGCACAGCGCTTCTGCGAGCGCTTTCTGTGTATACCCTGCTTCTTTGCGCAGTTCGGCAATCAATTTGCCGGTTTCAATCGGATTCATCATCGGTTTTTATACATTTTTTCGTAGTATTCAAGATATGCCCCGGACGTACACTCTTCCATCCAGTCCATGTTTTCTTTATACCACTGAATGGTCAGCTTTATGCCGTCGGCAAACATCGTTGTCGGCTGCCATCCGAGTTCCCGCATTGCCTTGCTCGGATCAATCGCATATCGGCGATCGTGACCCTTTCTGTCGGCAACATGAGTGATCAGACTTTCGGATTTTCCGAGTTCTCTCAGAATAATCCTGACAATTTCGATATTGGCTTTTTCGTTATGTCCGCCGAGGTTATAGACCTCGCCGTCCTTTCCTTTTTCCAAAACGGCAAGGATTCCGTAGCAATGATCCTTCACATACAGCCAGTCGCGCACGTTAAGACCCTCGCCGTAAACCGGAAGGGGCTTATTCTGCGTAGCATTATTGATCATCAACGGAATCAGCTTTTCGGGGAACTGATACGGTCCGTAATTGTTGGAGCAGCGGCTGATGGTTACAGGCAAGCCGTAGGTCCGATGATACGCAAGCGCCAACAAATCCGCGGACGCCTTGGAAGTACTGTACGGGCTTGAGCTGTGAATCGGCGTATCCTCATGGAAGAACAGATCCGGTCTGTCAAGCGGAAGATCCCCATACACCTCATCGGTACCGACCTGATGAAATCTCTCCACACCGTACTTCCGGCAGGCATCCATCATCACCTGGGTTCCGAGTATATTGGTTTCGATGAAAATTCCCGGATTCTCAATCGACCGATCCACATGGCTTTCCGCCGCAAAATTGACCACCACATCCGGGTGCTCTTTTTCAAATATCGAAAAAATGCCGTCCCGATTGCGGATGTCTTCTTTATAGAAAACGAAGTTCGGGTTTTTCATAGCGTCGTTCAAGGTGTGGATATTCGCCGCATAGGTCAGCGCATCAACGCAAACAATTCGGTATTCCGGTCTCTCCGCGAGCAAAAGATAGACAAAGTTTGACCCGATAAAACCGGCGCCGCCTGTTACAAGAATCGTTTTCATGTCAGTGCTCCTCCCGTGCGATATTTAAAAGATATTGACCGTAATCGGTCATTTTCAGGCTTTCTCCGATCCCGATCAGCTGTTCGGTGGTAATAAATCCACGCCGCCAGGCAATTTCCTCAATGCACGAAACATAAAAGCCCTGGCGATCCTGCACCGCCTCGACAAATTCGGCAGCTTTCAGCATTCCTTCCGGCGTACCGGTATCCAACCACGCAAAGCCTCTTGCAAACAGTTTGACTTTCAGGGCGCCCATGGCAAGATACGCATTATTGACGGCAGTAATCTCAATTTCCCCGCGTGCGGAGGGCTTCACGTTCTTTGCGATTTCAACCACCCGATTGTCATAAAAATACAGTCCGGGAACCGCATAGTTGGATTTCGGGTGTTCCGGTTTTTCTTCAAGCCCCACCACGTTGTGGTTTTTATCAAACTCGACCACGCCAAACGCCCGCGCATCTTTCACGGGATATCCGAAAACAGTGGCTCCCGTATTCTCGTCCATGGCTTTCCGCAGGATTTTGGTCATATCGGAACCGTAAAAGACATTATCGCCCAGCACCAGACAAACCGAATCATCTCCGATGAATTCTTCGCCGAGAATAAAAGCGTCCGCAAGTCCTCTCGGTGTTTCCTGCACTTTATATGTAAGTTTCATGCCGATCCGACTGCCGTCACCGAGCAATTTCTCGTAAGAAGGGGTGTCTTCGGGCGTGGAAATGATCAATACTTCTCCGATACTCGCCAGCATCAGGATTGAGAGCGGATAATAGATCAACGGCTTATCGTAGACGGGAAGCAATTGCTTGGACACTGCCTTCGTCATCGGATAAAGGCGCGTTCCTTTTCCGCCCGCCAGAATAATTCCTTTCATATGTCCTTCTCCATTCTTCGGTTATTTCAGAATGATATCGCAAATTCTGTCCACATCATCAAGAGAAAGATCCGCATACAACGGAAGTGTCAACACCCGGTCGGCGATATGCTTGGCGATCGGCGTTTTGTCGGAACCGCTGGTCGGGTAATCTTTGTAACATTCCATATCGTTGACGAGCGGGAAGAAATACTTTCTGGCAACCACATCGTATTGCTTCAGTTCTTCAAAAATCTCATCTCTTGTTTTTTTGAACCCATCAAACACCACCGGGAGATAGGCATAGTTCGGCTTGACATCCTTCTGCGGTTTACAGAATTTGATTCCCGCAACATTTCCGAGTCTTGCCCGATACCTTTCCACCACCGCTTTGCGTTTGGCAATCTCCGCTTCCAGATGACGAAGATTGCAAATTCCCATAGCCGCCTGAAATTCGTTCATCTTCGCGTTTCCGCCGAGATAAGGCGTCGATTCGGGACCGTGAATACCAAAATTTTTCAAATCATTGAGCTTCACGACCAGGTCATCGTCCTTAAAGCAGATGGCACCGCCTTCAATAGTATTGAACACTTTTGTGGCGTGGAAGCTGAACATGGTCATGTCCCCGAAGCAAGCCGACGAAACACCCTTATATTCCACCGCGAATGCGTGCGCCGCATCGTAGACGAGTTTTAAATGGTGACTGTCTGCGATTTTTTGAATAGCCTCCACATCGCACATATTTCCGTACACATGCACCGGACAAATCGCTACCGTTTTCGGAGTAATCAACGCTTCAATCTTCGTCGGATCCATGCAATATGTCTCGCTGTCAATATCACAGAACACCGGCACAAGTCCTTTTCTCGTCAAGGCATGGGTAGTCGAACAAAAGGTGAACGGAGTGGTGATCACCTCGCCGCCTTTCGGCAAATCCAGCGATTCCCAGATACCCTCCAGTGCCAAGTGTCCGTTGGTATACAGGGCAACATGGGGAATCCCCAGGAATTTTTCCAGTGCCGCCTGCAGTTGTTTGTGTTTTGCTCCCATATTGGTCAGCCAATGGGAATCCCACAGTTCTTTGATTTCTTCACAGTACTCCTCGTAAGACGGCATGGAAGAACGTGTGACATTGATCATATACTTACACCTTCTCAAAAAATGTATCCGGTTTTTTGGGATCAAAGATTTCGTTGCAAGTCATTACCGTGACCAAATTTTCGGTTTTCGACAGGTTGATGATATTGTGCGTCCATCCGGGAATCATGTAAACCGCCTCGATTTTGTCGCCGGAAACCTCAAACTCCACTGTTTCATTCGTATTAATGTTGCGTTCCTGAATAAGTCCGTGACCGGCAACCACAATGAACTGTTCCCATTTGGAAT
>DLVP01000183.1 GCA_003445125.1 Oscillospiraceae bacterium
TGCCGATTTTTGCTTCTGCACCGGTGCGGCGGAAGGCATATTGACATTGATATTGACCTTCGGCGCGGCAGGGGTCGGCGCCGCCACATTGGAGGAAGCGGCGGGACGGTCGCCGCGGTTAAAGGCGGGTTTTCCGTCACGATTGAAGCCCGGTTTGCCGTCACGATTAAAGCCGGGTTTGCCGTCACGGTTGAAGGGGGGCTTGCCGTCACGGTTGAAGCTGCCGTTATTATTGTCGCGATTAAAGCCGCCGTTATTCGGACGGTTATCGCGGTTAAATCCGTTATTCGGACGATTGTCGCGATTGAAGCCGCCGTTCGGACGGTTGTCGCGATTGAACGCGGGGCGCGCGTCCTGAGCCGGTTTCGCCTCGGTCTTCGGTGCGGGCTTCTCGGCGGGTTTTTCTGCCGGTTTTTCGGCAGGTTTCGTCTCGGCTGCCGCGGCAGGCTTTTCGGCGGGTTTCTCCGTCGGCGCTTCCGGCTTCTTCTCCCCGGGCATACGAATCTCAAGCGGTTTTTCTCCGGGCATACGGATATTGAGCTTCTTTTCTGCGGGCGCGGAAGTTTCCGGCGCTTTTTCGCCCGGCATACGGATCTGCGGCTTCGCGTTCTCCGTTTTCGTTTCGATCGGCTTTTCCTCGGTCTTTGCCGCCGGTTTCTCCACGGGCTTTTCCGCCAGTTTTTCGACCGGTTTTTCCTCGGGCTTTTTCTCCTCTTTCGGCTGTTCGGCGGGTTTCTCCGCTTTCTTCGGCGCTTCCTCTTTTTTCGCCGAAGTCATTTTCGCCGTCTCGGCAAAATATTCCTTGAAATCCTTCACCGAGGTTTCCTGCGTCAACGACTCGAACACAAAGTCCAGTTCGTCGTCCGCAAGAGAAGCGGAAGATTTTTTCGGCTCTCCGGGCAGTTTCTCCAGCACTTCCAGCAGGTCTTTGCTCTTTTTATCAAAATTCTTCGCAAGGTCTGTCACCTTAATTTTCATACTCTGATCGTCCTCCTTAAAGCGTTTGCTCAACGATGATGCCGTTTATTTTCTTTGCCAGATTTTTTTCTGTCACACACAGCACTCCGTTGAGTCTGCCTGTGATGCTGCCGATCTGCGGCATGGTCATCGGTAATCCGTACAGCGCCGCGCCGTATTTCTCCGTCAAAAACCGCATTTCCTTGGCGGTTTTTTCCGAAACGTCGCTTGCGATATACACCGAGACGTCCGCGTTCTTTGTGAGTTGTTCCTTCACCGCGTCGAACCCGCAGATCAGTTTTCCCGCCTTGCGGGACAAGGACAACATGCCCAGTATCCGTTCACTTTTTTCCAAGCTGTTCCTCCAGACTCCGGTACACCTCTTCCGGAACGGTGCATTGCAGGGTACGATCCAGCCGACGGGATTTGACTGCCTTTTTCAGGCATTCGGCATCGGGGCAGAGATATGCCCCGCGTCCCGACTTCTTTCCCGTTTCATCCAGCGAAATCTCCCCTTCGGGTGAACGCACCACGCGGATCAGTTCTTTTTTCGGTTTCATTTGCGAACAGCCGGTACACATCCGCATCGGGATCTTCTTCACAGTCATCCAAACACCACCGATTTTCCGAATTATTCCCCAAACGCGCTGAGCGGTTTGATATCGATTTTCCAGCCGGTCAGCTTCGCGGCAAGGCGCGCGTTCTGTCCTTTATTGCCGATTGCCAGCGACAGCTGGTCGTCCGGCACCACCACGCGGCAGGCGCGGTTTTCTTCGTCTACAATATCCACGCGGATGATCTCCGACGGCGACAGCGCCGCTTTGATGAATTCTGCGGGATCGTCGCTGTATTTCACCACGTCGATCTTCTCGTCGTTGAGTTCGCTGACGACGACTTCCACACGCGATCCGCGGTGTCCGATGCAGGCGCCCACGGCGTCCACGTTCTCGTCATGGCTCATAACGGCGATTTTGGTGCGCGAACCGGGTTCGCGGGCGATGGATTTGATCTCCACCGTACCGTCGTACACTTCCGGCACTTCCAGTTCAAACAGGCGTTTGACGAGTCCCGGATGCGTGCGGGAAATTTTCGGCTCACGCGTCGGATCCGACGCATCCACCACATACACTTTGATGATATCGCCGTCCTCCAGCTTTTCGGTCGGCACCTGCTCGCTCTTGGGAAGCAGAATCTCGGAGTTATCGATCTTCACAATCACATTGCCGTGACGGATATCGGTTCTGGTGACCTCCGCGGTGACCAGCTCATGCTCCTTGGCACGGAATTTCATGCTGATATGTTCCCGCTCGGCTTCCTTGATTCCCTGGCGGATGACCTGTTTTGCGGTCTGTGCGGCGATTCTTCCGAACTGCTTGGTTTCCAGCTTGATTTCCACATTGTCGCCCATCACGGCACGCTTGGAATAGGTCTTGGCTTCGTCAAGCGTCATCTCGGTTTCGGGGTTCTCGACATTCTCCACCACCGTTTTGACGATTGCCACCTTGAATTTCGCAGTCTCGGGATCGATATCCACAATGATATTGGCATTTTGTCCGTAATCACGCTTGACCGCAATCACGATTGCCGCCTTGATCTTCTCCAGAAGATAATTCATCGGGACGCCTTTTTCCTTCTCCAGCAGCGCAAGCGCCTCAAAAAACTCCTTATTCATTTTCCGTTTGTCCTCCGTATTCATAATGGTCAACCACCCGCACAAACGACGTTTCGTTTGTCTCAAAGGTGATCTCGGTGTCTTCGGTCGGTCGGATGGTGACCGTGCCGTTGTCGTACGATGTCAGAACGCCGTAAAAATCGCGCTCGCCGTCCACGGCGCGGATGAACCGCACCCATACCTCCTGTCCGAGGAACTGCTCGAAATGCTCTTTCTTCAGAAGCTCCCGCTCGATTCCCGGCGAGGAAACCTCCAGGCAGTAGCTCGTATCGATCGGATCGGCTTCATCCAGCAGTTTATCCAGTTTTCGGCTGACGCGTTCGCAGTCGTCGATATTCACGCCGCCGTCCTTATC
>DLVP01000154.1 GCA_003445125.1 Oscillospiraceae bacterium
GGAAACGACGGGACTTGACGCAAAAAGAGACCGTATTACCGAAATCGGCGCTGTAAAGATTAAAAACTTTGCAGTCAAAGAGACCTTCAATACCTTTGTAAACCCCGAAAAGAAAATCCCGCCCCGTGTTTCGGAACTGACGGGAATTACCGACGAAATGGTCAAAGATGCTCCCTCGGAAAAAGAAGCACTGGAGCAGTTTATGGCGTTTTGCGGCTCGGATGTGCTGATTGCGCACAATGCACAGTTTGATGCCGGCTTCCTGCGTGTTTGCGCCGCCAGAACCGGAAAGACGTTTGATTTTACATATTTTGACACGATCCCGATGGCGAAAACCCTCTATCCGAATATCAAAAACTACAAACTGGACACGTTGGTCAAGCATCTCAAGCTCAGCGATTTTAATCATCACCGTGCGTGTGACGATGCCCGTATTCTTGCCGACTGTTTCATTAAAATGTCCGAGGAATTGCGCGAAAACCGCAAAATTCAGAACATCAAGGACATCAACAACATTCTGGAAAACAACCTAAAAAAACGCCGACCATTTCATATGATTATTCTGGTGAAAAATCAGGTGGGACTGAAAAATCTGTACAAGCTTGTTTCCAAAGCGCATACGGAGAATTTCCATAAAAAGCCGCTTACCATGCGCAGTGAAATACTCAAGCACCGCGAGGGACTGCTGATCGGCAGCGCATGCGAGCAGGGCGAGCTTTTTCAGGCAATCCGCGAGGGAAAACCGGACGATTATGTGCGGCAAATCGCGGAGTTTTACGATTATCTTGAAATCCAGCCGCTGGGAAACAATGAATTCATGGTGCGCGACGGAAGCGTTCCGAACGACGAGGTTCTGCGGGATTATAACCGAGAAATTGTCCGTTTGGGCGAGGAAATGGGTCTGCCGGTGGTAGCCACCGGTGACGTGCATTTTCTTAATGCAGGTGATGCCATTTACCGTGAAGTTCTGATGACGGGACAAGGATTCTCCGATGCTGCGCATCAGGCACCGCTCTATTTGAAAACCACCGATGAAATGCTGGAGGAGTTTTCGTATCTCGGCGAGGAAAAAGCACGCGCCGTGGTGATAGAAAATCCGTCGAAAATCGCAGACAGCATTGATTTTATCAAACCGATTCCCGACGGTACATATACGCCGACCATTGAAGGCGCGGAGGAGGATCTGCAGCGAATCACATGGGACAAAGCCCATGAGATTTACGGCGATCCGCTGCCTTCCATCGTCCATGACCGCTTGAAAAAAGAATTGGATTCCATTATCAAGCACGGATTCGCCGTGCTGTATATCATTGCGCAGAAGTTGGTTTGGGACAGCGTGGCGCATGGGTATCTCGTCGGTTCCCGTGGATCGGTGGGATCGTCGTTTGTCGCCACGATGGCGGGAATTTCCGAAGTCAACCCGCTGAAACCGCATTACGTCTGCCCGAAATGCAAACACAGCGAGTTTATTACCGACGGAAGCATCGGCTCCGGCTTTGACCTTCCGCCGAAAAAATGCCCGGTTTGCGGCACGGATTACAACCGCGACGGTCATGATATTCCGTTTGAAACCTTTCTCGGATTTAACGGCGATAAGGCACCGGATATCGACCTGAACTTTTCAGGCGAATATCAGTCAAACGCTCATCGCTATACCGAACAGCTTTTCGGTGCCAGCCACGTGTTCAAAGCCGGTACGATTTCTACCGTGGCGGAAAAAACGGCATACGGTCTGGTACTGAAATATCTGGAGGAAACGGGGAAAACGCTCCCGAAAGCGGAGATTTTGCGCCTTGCCAAAGGGTGTACGGATGTTAAACGAACGACAGGACAGCATCCGGGCGGCATGGTCGTCATTCCGAACGACTATGAGGTGTACGACTTCACGCCGGTTCAGCATCCCGCAGACAGTGACGAATCCGGCGTCATCACCACGCACTTCGACTTCCACAAATTGCATGATACCATTCTGAAGCTTGATATTCTCGGACACGATGTGCCGACGCTCTATAAGCATTTGGAGGATCTGAGCGGAATTCCCGTATTGGATGTTTCCCTCAGTGATCCGGAAGTGATGAGCCTGTTCACTTCGCCGAAGGCTTTGGGCGTGACCGCGGAAGAAATCGACTGCGAAACCGGTACACTGACAATCCCCGAAATGGGAACCACCTTTGTGCGTCAGATGCTGATTGATTCCCAGCCCAAGACGTTTTCCGACCTTTTGCAGATTTCCGGTCTGTCTCACGGTACGGATGTGTGGCTGAACAATGCACAGGATCTGATCAAAAACGGCACCTGCACGATTTCGCAGGTTATCGGAACGCGTGACAGCATCATGACCACCCTGATCTATAAGGGACTTGATCCGTCCATGGCGTTCAAGATCATGGAGATTACCCGTAAAGGTAAGGCACCGAAACTGCTGACCGAGGAACATTTTTCCGCCATGCGCGAACACAATGTGGAAGAATGGTATATCGAAAGCTGTCTGAAGATTAAATATATGTTCCCGAAAGCCCACGCGGCGGCGTACGTTATTGCTGCCATCCGCCTCGGATGGTATAAGGTGCATCGTCCGGTGGAGTATTACGCGGCGTTCTTGACGGTGCGCGGCGAGGATTTCGATCCCGAAAGCGCCATTGCCGGTCTGAATGCCGTTCGCCAGAAGATGTATGAACTGAAGGCGAAGGGAAACGAGCGCAGCAAGAAAGAATCGGATCAGTACAGCATCCTTCAGGTGGTCAATGAAATCCTTTCGCGCAAAATCGAGTTTTTGCCGGTGGATCTGTACAAGTCCAAGGCACTGAAATATTCCATCGAGGACGGAAAAATCCGAATTCCGTTTAATGCCCTGAAAGGTCTCGGCGAAGCGGCGGCGATTGCTTTGGAGGAGTCCGGGAAGCGCGGGGAATATATCTCCGTGGAAGATGTGGCAGAGCGTTCGGGCGTTTCCAAAAGTGTGATGGAATTGCTTCGTAATGCCGGTGTATTCAACCAATTGCCAGACACCTGTCAGATGACGTTGTTTTAAGGAGGAATACGATATGAGAGAAAAAACGGAAATTTTAGATTCCAAAGCGGCGGCACGTGCGGTGGCGCGGATATCGTATGAAATTTTGGAGCGGAATAAGGGAACGGAGAATCTGTGCCTGGTCGGGATTCTGACGAAGGGCGCCTATCTCGCCAAAGCGCTGGCAAAAAAGATTTCTGAGGTAGAAGGAAAGCCCGTGAATGTCGGGGTGTTGGATATTACCCCGTTTCGTGACGATAAAAAATCGGACACCGATCACAGTGAAATTGATTTTTCCGTTGCCGATAAACGGGTGGTGCTGGTGGATGACGTGCTCTATACCGGGCGCACCTGCCGTGCGGCAATCGACGCGATCATGAGCCGGGGAAGACCGAAGGATATTCAATTGGCGGTTTTGATCGACCGCGGACACCGGGAGCTGCCCATCCGTCCGGATTATATCGGGAAAAACCTTCCGACATCGCATGAAGAAATCGTTCGGGTGTATATTGCACAGGACGGTTCGGTGGATCGTGTTATGATCTGCGAGGAGGAATGAGTGTGAAAATTCTGGCTGTCGATTTCGGCGATGCGCGGACGGGACTTGCCGTTTGCGACCGCACGGAATTTCTGGCGTCTCCTGCGGGAGTGATTCACAGCACCTCCATGGAAGAAGTCCTTGCGAAAGTGACCGATGCCGCGAAAGAACACGGTGTCGGAGAAATTGTGGTCGGACACCCGATCAATATGAACGGTACGGTCGGAGATCGCGCCGTGCTGTGTGAGGAGTTTGCGCAAAAACTCGGAGAATCCGTCGGCGTGCCGGTAAAACTGTGGGACGAACGGGCAACTACGGTTACGGCGCATCAGATACTGAATACGGTCGATGTGCGGGGGAAAAAGCGGAAAAATGTGGTTGACGCCGTGGCGGCAACGGTCATTCTCGAAAACTACCTTGCATATCGCAAAAATCATCAGAATTAAAGAAAGAACGGGGCAGCCGATCGGCTGTCCCGTTTGTCAATCGATTTTCCAATCAATGGGTGTTTCATGGTGCGCAGTTAAAAATTCGTTGGTTTTTAGAAAATGTCCGCAGCCGAAAAAACCGTTGTAAGCGGACAACGGACTCGGATGTGCACAGGAAAGGATGAGATGGACTGGATTGGTAATCAACTTTTGTTTTGCCCGTGCGTTGGCACCCCAAAGCAGGAAAACAATCGGCTTTTCACGTTCGTTCAGAAGAGAGATCACATGATCTGTGAAAATTTCCCAGCCTTGATCGCGGTGACTGTTCGGACGGCCTTCGCGCACGGTCAGCACGGTGTTGAGCAGCAGCACACCCTCACGGGCCCATTTGGTCAATTC
>DLVP01000048.1:0-7826 GCA_003445125.1 Oscillospiraceae bacterium
ATCGACAACCAGCTGCGCGGTCGTGCGGGTCGTCAGGGAGACGTCGGCGAATCCCGCTTCTACCTCTCGCTGGAGGACGATCTGATGCGTCTGTTCGGCGGCGAACGGCTTCAGGCGATGATGGGCACGCTGGGCATCGACGACAACACGCCGATCGAAGCCAAAATGCTTTCCCGCTCGATTGAATCCGCCCAGCGCAAGGTCGAAGTACGCAACTTCGGCATCCGCAAAAACGTGCTGGAATTCGACAACGTAATGAACACCCAGCGTGAAGTGATTTACAGCCAGCGTTCCAAGGTGCTTGACGGCGAAAACCTCAAGGAGACCGTGCTGAAAATGATCGACGACACCATCGATTCTTCCGTCAACGTCTATCTGCACCCCGACCAGGCGCACGACGACTGGAATCTTACGGGACTGCGCGAATATTTCGGCGGTTGGCTGACCACCAAGGATGATTTCCGCTACAACACCCCCGAGGAGTTATCCGATGCTTCGATTGAGGACATCAAAGCCACGCTGACCGAGCGTGCGCACGCGTTGTACGAACAGCGCGAGGCACAGTTCACCTCCCCGATTATGCGCGAGCTGGAGCGCGTGGTACTGCTCCGTCAGGTGGATCAGCACTGGATGGATCACATCGACGACATGGAGGAGCTCAAGCGCGGCATCTATCTGCGCTCCTATGCACAGCGTGACCCCGTGGTGGAATACCGTGTCGAAGGTTCGGATATGTTCGACGCGATGATCAACGCCATCCGCGAAGGCACGGCAAAGATGATGCTGACCGTCCAGATCCGCCAGAACGAACCGCAGCGCGAGCAGGTCATGAAACCGACCTCCACCAACGCGGGCGGCGACGACAGCGTGAAAAAAAAACCCATCCGCAAGGAGAAAAAGCCCGGACGCAACGATCCGTGCCCCTGCGGAAGCGGCAAAAAATACAAAAAATGCTGCGGCGCGAATGAAGCATAAGACGGAGGGTGTTTTCCTACGATAACCGATCTGACCAAAGGAAATCCTCGCTCCGTGCTGTGGTCTTATTCCGCACCTATGTTCCTGAGTGTTCTTTTCCAACAAATGTATAATCTTGCCGACAGTGTGATTGCCGGCAAATTTGCCGGACAGGCGGCTCTTGCCGCCGTCGGCACTTCCAATCCCATCACCATGATCTTCGTTGCCGTCGGAAGCGGATGCAACATCGGCTGTGCCGTAGTCATCTCGCGGCTGTTCGGCACCAAGGAATACGGAAAAATGAAAACCGCCGTTTCCACCACGGTGCGGACGGCGATTTTTCTTGCAGTTCTGCTGACGGGGATCGGCGTGCTTTTCAACGACCCGCTCATGCGGCTCATCCGCACACCGGACGACATTTTCTCCCAGGCGGCGCTGTATCTGCGTATCTACATTTTTGGCTTTCCGTTTTTGTTTCTCTACAATATTGCCACCGGTATTTTCACCGCGCTCGGCGATTCCCGCACCCCGCTGTATTTTCTGATCGGGTCTTCGGTCGGGAATATTTTGCTGGACTATGTGTTTGTGGCAAAATTTTCGTGGGACGTGGCGGGCGTGGCGTGGGCAACCTTTCTCGCGCAGGGCGTCGCCTGTATTCTTGCACTGGCGGTGCTGTCACGGCGGCTGAATGGTGTCCGAAGTGAAGAAGAGCATCGCAAATTTTCCTTTGAAACGCTCAAGCTCACCGCCGAAGTCGCTGTTCCGAGCATTTTGCAGCAAAGTTTCATTTCCATCGGCAATATGTTTGTGCAGGCGTTGATCAACGGCTACGGTTCGCCCGTAATTGCGGGTTCTTCGGCGGCATTGAAGGTCAACGCGATTGCCATCGCCGCATTGGCAACGCTCTCCAACGGGCTTTCTGGCTTCACGGCGCAGAACCTCGGCGCGGGCGAGCATAAACGCATCCGCGAAGGCTTTTTCTGCGGTCTTGCCATGGCGGCAGGGCTGGGGGCGGTGCTTTCGGTTGGCTTTGTGCTCGGCGCCGACCCGATGATCCGTCTGTTCATGGAGGACAGTGCCGACACCGACACCGCGCTGTCGGTCGGCGTGGAATTTCTCCGCATCGTTTCCCCGTGCTATGCGGTGCTCAGCTGCAAGCTCATTTCCGACGGCGTATTGCGCGGACTCGGTTGTATGAAGGACTTCATGTTCTCGACGTTCACCGATCTACTGCTGCGCACGGTTCTGTGCTATCTGTTTTTCCAGCCCGCTTCTCCGCGCACCCTTTGGTTCTCGTGGCCGATCGGCTGGACAATTTCAACGGTGATCTCGCTCCTGCTTTTGAAGAAGCGGTTTCGCGAACGCCCGGTCGGATGAAACTGCGGGACTTTTTGTGCTGCAAAACCGCTTTTCTGCTCGGTGCGAATATCAAAACAAAATCCTGCCCGAAAGATCGTTTCGGGCAGGATTTTTTCTTTGAAAACCGGCGAGCGGTTTTCGTTTTTTATTCTTGACTGATTCGGTCGATTTCCCGCAGCTCGTCCTCGGAAAAGGAAGTATTTTCCAGCGCCTTCACATTGTCGAGAATCTGCGAGGGCTTGGATGCGCCGATCAGCACGGAGGTCACGATTCCGTCACGAAGTATCCAGCTCAGCGCCATTTCCGCCAATGTCTGTCCGCGGCTCTGCGCTACCTCATTGAGCTTACGAATCGCCTGAAGGCGTGCGGGCGTCAGTGCGCTTTCCTTCAAGAATCTGCCGTCGGTCATCACGCGGCTGTCGGACGGGATTCCGTTTAAATACCGATCGGTGAGCATCCCCTGCGCCAGCGGGCTGAATGCAATGATTCCCTTTTTCAGCCTTGCGGCGGTTTCCTTAAGTCCGTTATGTTCAATCGTGCGGTCAAAAATCGAATAGCGGTTCTGATTGATTACAAACGGGCAGTGAAGCTCCTTGAGGATTGCCGTCGCTTTTTCCAGCGTTTCGCCGTCGTAGTTGGAAAGTCCGACATACAATGCCTTTCCGCTCGTGACCGCCTGTGCCAGTGCCGACATACTTTCCTCCAGCGGGGTTTCCTTATCCATCCGATGATGATAGAAAATATCCACATAGGAAAGTCCCATCCGCTTCAGGCTCTGATCGAGGCTTGCCAGCAGATATTTGCGGCTGCCGCCGTCGCCGTACGGTCCGTCCCACATCTCATAGCCCGCCTTGGTGCTGATAATCAGCTCGTCGCGGTATGCGCTCAGGTGCTCTTTCAGAATCCGTCCGAAATTCTTTTCGGCGCTGCCCGCGGGCGGTCCGTAGTTATTGGCAAGGTCAAAGTGCGTGATGCCGTGATCAAACGCGGTGAACACAAGCTGCGTCATGTTTTCATAAGACGCAGTGTCTCCGAAATTGTGCCACAGTCCCAGCGAAACGGCGGGCAGCTTGAGTCCGCTCTCGCCGCAGCGATGATAGGGCACGCCATGATAGCGTTCGTCCGATGCCTGAAACATGAAAATCTCCTCCGTCCTTTTTTCTTTACTGTATCACAAAATTCCCGCTTTGTAAAGGCGGGAATTTTTTACAGGCGGAAAAGAACGCCGCGCCCCTGACGGGGCGCGGCGGCGGGGTTTTACTCTTTCGGAACAATCGGATACAGCTGAACGGTATTTCCGCCGTCCACGGTCAGCTCCGCACCCGTGGTATTGCGGGCATGGCGGGCAAAATACCAGACCGCGTCCGCGATATCGGCACCGTCCGCCACATCGCCGAGCGGCGTATAGCGGGACGGCACGTGCGCATACCACTGAGGATTTTCTTCCCACCGTTTGGTGCGGATCATACCGGGAAGCACGGCATTGACGCGAATCTTATATTTTCCGAGATCCAGCGCCAGTGCGCGCATCATTCCGAGCTGTCCGCCTTTGGACGCCGAATAGGCAATACGGTGGGGAATGGCGCGGTAGGCAGTATTGGAATTGATGAACACCACATTGCCGCCGCCCTCCTCTTTCATGCGCCGTGCCGCCGCCTCGGTCAGGCAGTAGTTCCAAACTACATTGGTATTGAGGACGCGCTGAAAATCCGTGAGCGGATTTTCAAAAATCTCCATCGAAAGCCCCTGATCCGCGGCATTGAGCACCAGCGTTTCCGCGAACACGCCCTCACGGTCGAGCGACGCAAACAACGCCTCCGCGCTTTTTTCGTCCACCGTGCGTTCATCAAGCAATGCGTCCAGAACCCTTCCGCGGACGGACACTTCGGGAAACTTTTCGCGATAGCGTTCCTCCGCTTCCTTCACCCGTTCTTCGTTTCGCCCGGTGAACACCACGTCGTTTCCCTCGGACGCAAATTTTTCCACAATGGCAACCCCGGTATTGACGCACGCGCCCGTTACCAGCACAATTGGTTTTTTCATTTCATTTTACCTCATCAAACACCCGCACATAGTCGCAGATAAACCGATCGGACAGTTCTTCTTCCTTCCAGGTCGTCTTTTTGCGGTCGCTGCGATACCCCTTGATCTCCGTCGAGAGCAGGACAAACTGCTCTGTATGGGACACGGGAGATGTGGAACGGGCGGTTTCTTTTCCGTCGAAATAGAACACATAGCCCTGCTCGTTCCATTCCACGCCGAAGCGGTGGTACTCGCCGTCATCGGTGTACGGATAATGAATCCGCGCTTCGTCGGCAAAGGTTTTGCCGTATCCGCCGAAAATATTGCCGGAGGTCAGCGTACCGTCCACAAAATTTTCCATGATATCGCACTCCACGCCGCTCTGACCCGGATCGTACGACGCACCGATCATCGGCGACTGAATCCAGAACGCACTCCACCAGAAATCCTTTGTCTGCAATTTCACGCGCACTTCGTAATAGCCGTAGCGGTGCATGAATTTCGGCTTTTTCAGCGGACGCAGCGGCCAGATTTCCACCTGGTCGCCCCAGGGGTTGTCGCCCTTTTTCCGCGCAAGGCGGTTGGCAATCGCACCGTCGAGATCCAGCCCGTCAAAGCTGTTTTCCCCGGTCTGAAGCTGAGCGGATTTCACCATGCCGTCCTCCACCACGGGGCGAAACACCACGTTTCCTTTGCCGTCGAGCGACACGCCCTGATCGGTGAACTGTTGGGCGCGCTGTCCCCAATAATTCAATCGGAAGCCCCATTTGGTTTCGTCCAGCGTATCGCCGTCAAACTCGTCGCTCCACACGAGTTTCCACTTCTTGTTTTCCGGAAGAAGGCTCGGTTCATGCCCTTCCACTCTGATTTCCTGCATTCTGATTCCTCCTTAAAAATAAAAGGCGGTTTTTGACGGACGGATGTCCGTCAGCGCCCCGGTATAGTGACGAAGCGTATGCGGTTGGTACGGATGCACGGCACATGCCGCTTCATTGATTTCAATGCCCAGTCCCGGTCGGTCGGGAATCTGCATCCAGCCGTCGCGGTAAACCAGTTGTTCGTCGGTGATATCCTTGCGGTAGTCCACGTCGCTGTACATGATCTCCAGCACCGAAAAATTCGGACAAACCGCCGCCAGCTGAAGCGTCGCGGCATTGGCAACCGGTCCGGACGGATTGTGCGGAGCAAACGGAATCGTGCGGCTCTCCGCCTCCGCCGCGATTTTTCTCAGTTCCATAATGCCGCCTGCATGGGAAACATCGGGCTGGATATAATCCGCTGCCATTTTGTCAAACAACGCGCGATAGTTCCAGCGGGTGTACAGTCGCTCGCCTGCGGCAATCGAAACCGGCGAACGGTCCTTGACCTGCCGCAGGGCGTCCAGGTCGTCGGGCGGCACCGGCTCTTCAAAGAACATCGGGCGAAAAGGTGCCAGTTCGTGCGCAATCTTCACCGCAGTCGGCACATTGAATCTTCCGTGTCCCTCAATCAACAGATCCACGCCGTTTCCCACTGCGTCACGCACCGCGCCGACACAGCGGATTGCACGGTCCAGATCGGCGGAGGAGATTTCCAGATAGCTTTTCCCGAACGGATCCCACTTCATCGCCGTTACCCCGCGGGACACCGCAAGTTTCGCTTTTTCGGCAAATTTCTCCGGCTCCTTCGCGCCCGCGAACCAGCCGTTGACGTAAATTCTCACCTTGTCGTTGACCTTGCCGCCCAAAAGCTGCCAGACCGGCACGCCGAGGTGCTTTCCGAGAATGTCCCACAGCGCACATTCCACCGCCGACAGTGCCGACATCAGCACCGCGCCGCCGCGCCAGTAGGCGTCACGGTAGATCGTGTGCCAATGTTTTTCGATGTCCAGCGGATTCTTCCCGATCAGATATTCGCGGATATGCTCCACCGCGCCCAACAGCGCTTTTTCCTTATACTCCAGCGTCGCTTCGCCGACACCGGAAATGCCTTCGTCCGTCAGCACCTTGACAAACACCCAATTGGTGCGAAACGCATCGACGACAAACGTCTGCACATCGGTTACCTTCATGTTCCTGTCTCCTTAAATAAGATACCTCCATTGTATACGAATCTGTTCTGAAAAAATATCGGATTCTTACGCTGTTTTTCCGTAATCTTATCTTTTTGAGTTTTCTTTCCGCGAAATTTCGCCGATTTTTCACTTTTATATTCGGAAATCTTATTTTTAAAAAGCACACGGGGCGCGGCGATTTTCGCCGCGCCCCGTGTGGGAAGGGTGCAAAAAAATCCGCGCGCCTTCGGCGCGCGGAGCATTTTACTTATGGTATTTTGTATGGGCATTGATCGCACAGGCACGGTACAGCTGCTCGCACAGCATCACGCGCGCCAACTGGTGCGGAAACGTCATCGGAGACATCGAAAGCCGCAGGTCACACCGCGCCTTCACCTTTTCGGACATTCCGTAGGAGCCGCCGATCACAAACACAAAATTTCCGCTTTTATGCGCCGCCGTCGAATCGATCCACGCCGCCAGTGCCTCGGAGGACATTTCCTTTCCCTCAATGCACAGTGCGACCGCGGTCGCCGTCGGGTCCAGTTTATGCAGCAGGCGTTCGCCCTCGCTCTCCACCGTCTGCGCAATCTGCGCCGCGGACGGAGAATCCGCCACCCGCGTTTCGGCAAGCTCTTCAATCGCGAATTTCACGCCGAACCCCGCCAGACGTTTGGCGTACTCCTCACAGGCATCACGCCAGAATTTTTCTTTCAGTTTACCGATTGTCAGCACCGTCAGACGGATCAAAGAAAGCCCTCGTTTCGTCAGATTACTTTTTTCATCGGTTCGTCCGGTTCATCCACCTTGCGGATATCCGCGCCCAATCCGCGCAGTTTTTCCTCGATCGCGTCGTATCCGCGTTCGATATGGTGAATGTCCTCAATTTCGGTCGTTCCCTCGGCAACCAGTCCCGCAATAATCATCGCGGCACCCGCGCGCAGATCGGACGCCTTGACCGGCGCCGCCGTCAGCCGTGTTCTGCCCTCGACCATTGCCACCGTGCCGTTGACCTGAATCCGTGCGCCCATACGCGCCAGCTCGTTGACATAGCGGAAGCGGTTATCCCACACGCCCTCCGTCACGATGCTGGTGCCCGCGCACTGGGTGAGCAGGGTGGTAAACTGCGGCTGCATATCCGTCGGGAAGCCCGGATGCGGCATGGTTTTCACGTCCGTTCCCGTCAGTTCACCGCTGCTGCACACGCGGACGGAATCATCGTATTCCTCGATCATCACGCCGACCTTCTGCAATTTGTTGATAATCGATTCCAGATGCTTCGGAATCACGTTTTTCACCAGTACATTGCCGCCCGTCGCCGCCGCCGCGACCACATAGGTTCCCGCCTCGATCTGATCGGGAATAATCGAATAGGTCACGCCCTTGAGCGACTTCACACCGCGAATCTTGATTACGTCCGTACCGGCGCCCATGATATCCGCGCCCATGGAGTTGAGGA